>JABDKN010000108.1 GCA_013002205.1 Granulosicoccus sp. | reverse complement strand
TGTTCTCCAGCTGCAGCTCGCTCTCACCGGCACGTATCTGTATATAGGCCTCACGCAGTGCGGCCGCGTACAGGTCATCCTTGTCGCCGTAATAGCTGTAGATCATGGGTTTAGAGACACCTGCCTGTGCAGCGATGGTGTCGATTCGCGCGCCGGAATAGCCTTTTTCAGAAAACTCGACCAGTGCTGCGTCCAGGATGAGTCGGCGCGAACGATCGGCATCCCGCCTGGGGGCCGCACTGTCGCGTTTCCCCCGGGGAGCCGTTGCGGACCGTCCCTGTACTGATTTTGTCCTGGCAGTTTTTTCGCTGGCAGCCTTGGCTTTACCTGTAGCGGATCGCGAGGCAGGCACACTCATGAGTTGTCGCCCTTCAGCGCCGGTGCCGCCGTACGTGTACGACCGATCAGCCGGGCGAGTGTGGAGCGCACCCACGGTATGCTCATGATGATCGTCAGGAAGATGATCACCGCAAATCCCAGCGAGATGGGTCGGGTGAAAAAGGGTGCCAGATCGCCGTTGCTCAGCGTCAGCCCGCGGCGCAGGCTCTTGTCCAGCAAGTCGCCGAGTATGATGCCCAGTACCAGTGGTGCCATGGGGTAGTTCATCCGGCGCAGGACGAAAGCCACCAGCCCGAACACCAGCATGACCCACACATCGAACAGGCGTTGTGTCAATGCATAGGGACCGATAACACACAGCGTGAAAACGACCGGCATCAGCAACTCACGCGGCACCTTGAGTATCTTGATGAACACGCGCGTCAGGGACAGACCGAAGATGGCGATGGCGATCGTCGCCAGCAGCAGCATGGCAGCGACCGAATAGATGAAATCCGGCTGCTCGATCATGATCATTGGCCCGGGCCGAACGCCGTGGATGAACAGCGCTGCGATGAGGACAGCGGCCGGTGCCGAGCCCGGTACCGCAAGCGTCAATGCCGGTATCAGGGCGCCGGGTACCACGGCACTGTTGCCGGTTTCGGCGGCCGTCAGCCCCTCCGTGGAGCCCTTGCCGAACTGATCCCGCTCGCTGCTGAAACGCTTTGCCGCGGCATAGGATGCCCAGGCACCGATGTCTTCACCGACACCTGGAATGATGCCGACCAGGGTGCCGATGATGCCCGAGCGCACTATCGTGATTTTATAGCGCCACAGATCGATCAGTCTGGGCAGTGCACGAAAGGAGGAGGAGCGGGCATCGACCAGTACGCCGTCGGGCCGGTACATGACCGTCAGTACTTCGGCAAAGCCGAATGCCCCGACCATGGCGGGAATCAGGGCAATGCCGCCGTTCAGGTCATCGATGCCCAGATTGAACCTGACATGCGCATGAATGCCTTCACTGCCGATCATGGCCACCATCAGCCCCAGCAGGCCGGCAATGTAGCCTTTCAATGGCGATGCTCCGCCGGTGAGTTGACCGGAAATGACGATGCCGAACACCGCCAGCCAGAAGAATTCGAAGGAGCCGAAACTCAGTGCCACATCGGCAAGCGGTGGTGCCAGCAAGACCAGCAGGACAATGCCCACCAGGGTGCCCATGGCTGAGCCTGCCGTGGCCAGGGCCATCGCATTGCCGGCTTCCCCGCGCAGTGCCAGCGGGTAACCGTCCAGGGAAGTCGCGGCGCTGGCCGGTGTCCCCGGTATGTTGAGCAGGATGGCGCTGCGCGATCCGCCATAGATGGCACCGACGTACATGCAGATCAGCACCAGGATGGCCGTATCCCGATCCAGCGTATAGGTCAGGGTGGTCAGCAGCGCTACACCCATGGTGGCTGTCAGACCGGGCAGGCTACCGACGAAGATGCCCAGCAGGGTTGCCCAGGCGACATGAAACAGGGACAGCGGGGTCAGCAGATTGAGGACGGCCTCTGCCAGGGAATGTAGAGCCTGCATCAGGGCAGTCGCACCAGAAACCCATACTGGAAAAGCACCGCAATTCCTGCAGCAAACGATACGGCAAACACCGCGGTCAGGGCGATCAGTCGAATTCTGCTGGCGCGGGAAGTGCCGTACTGTGCCCAGCTGAAATACAGCGAAAAGAGAAAGATGTAGAGGGCGGTTGCAGGCAGATACGGCAGCTTGCCCAGTAGTCCGGCACCATATCCCAGGCTCAGGATGACGGTGACCAGCAGATTGCTGACGGATGAGTCGGCGGCATCGTCGGTGTCGGCTTGAACCTGTTCCGTTGACCTTTTGCTGGCCGTGGCAATCAGCAGCAATGAACAGATGATCATGGCCGCACCCAGAATCATCGGCACCAGGCCCGGTATGCTGGCCGGATGGATCTGCCGGATCTCGAGCCGCTCCATATTGTATCCACCCAGCAGCATGGCAATGCCCAGCACCAGCAACACGGCTCCGGTTATACGATCGGCGTTGGAAGTATTGACAGGCATGGAAACTACCGGCTCAACCAGGGTCTGCAGAACGGGGGTCGACGTTGGTTTGATGGACAGTCGTCCTGGCGATGCGAGCGGACCAGCCAACGATTGATCCGACCACCCGCATCACCAGGACTACGCTTCAGCTCATTGCGCAGGGCAGTCGATACCGATGGTGGACGGGTCGACGACCGCTTCGCCCCGGACCACGCGGGCACAGGCCTCGGCGATGACGACAGGCATGGCAACCTCGATGGCCATGGTGCCGAAGCTTGGCGCAAATACCGCACCGCGATCCGAGGCATAGCTTTTCAGTTCTTCCGAATTCATCACGTTCTCCTGCCAGACTTGCGCAACGGTGTCATAGACCTCCTGCGGGGCGCCTCTGGGAATGAACACGCCGAAATAGTCGGCGGCGATCGGCATCTCGGCCAGCCATTGCGTGATCGGCGGGATCGGATCGATGCCTTCGACGACCAGTGGCTCGTCGGACATGACGGCCAGCGCACGCAGCTTGCCCGCGCGAATCATTTCAGTCTGCTCAGTCGCAAGCTGCGTGGTTGCCACCACTTCGCCACTGGCTGCTGCCAGGACAGCCGGGTTGCCACCGTCGTAAGTCACCATCCGGGCACCCATCCCGCCATCCATTTCCTCCTTGATGGCGGCCAGGGCCATCCCGCCTGACGAGTTGACGCCGGCTGTTCCGACGGTCACATCGCCTCCCTTCATGGCCTCCAGCAGTTCGCCGAAATCCTTGTAGGGGGCATCCGCATTGACACTGACAACGGGTACATTGGCAACGTGCAGATAGATCTCGTAATCGTCGATGGAGGTGTCTTCGATCAGACCGGTAATGGCATAGGTGGCATTGTTGGCGATGGCGTTGGCTGTCCAGGTATAGCCATCGCGTGGCGCATCCAGTGCTGCCTTGGTGCCGATGGAACCCGACGCACCAGGCTGGTTCACGACCACGATCTTGGTGCCCAGGCCGGCTTCGAGCAGTGGCGCCACGACCCGTGTGACCTGGTCGGTCGATCCGCCGGCAGACCACGGCACGATGATGTTGATCGGTCGGTCCGGCGTCCATTCGGCCAGCACGCTCGAGCTGGCCGTCAACAGGGCCAGTGTGGAAAACGAGGCGGCGATCAGGTGTTTGAGTTGCATTGACTTCTCCCTTTGGTGGCGGATGTTACCAACTGGTAGGTAACTTAATCAGTCGGATTCTGCTTGTCAAGAATTTCCAGCATCCGCTGGCCAGTGCGGGAATCAGCGCAATCGGGCGCCGCTGACGACATCGACGATAACGGTCGGGGAATCCAGCTGGCCAACCGGCGAGTCGACGATGCAATCGAGCAATCCGCCAAATTCGGCTACCACACTTTGCGCATCCCGGCACGGGGGATGCCCACTGCGATTCGCGCTGGTGGACACGAGGGCACTGCCGAACTGACGGCATAGTTCCCCGGCCAGCGGGTGATCGGTGACACGTACGGCCAGTGAGTCTCTACCGCCCGTCAGCAGAGCACTGATGCCGGGTCCCGCGGGTACGACGAAGGTGACAGGTCCAGGCCAGGCCTCGTCGAAGCGCCTCTGCCAGTCGCTTTCCACGGGTGCCAGGAACGGCATGAGCTGATCCTGGCGGCAGGCGATGAGGATGAAGCCCTTGTGCGATCGCCGGCCCTTGATGTCGAGAATACGCCGCAGCGCGGACTCGTTGCCCGGATCGCAGCCGAGTCCGAAGACCGCCTCGGTGGGATAGGCGATGACACCACCGGCTCGCAGGGCTGCCACTGCATCGCCTGCGGCAGTACTCTTCACTCCTGTTTGGCGACCGCCTTCTTGCTGGCCGCAGGCACCTTCGCTGCCGCTGCCGCGCGCTTCTTTGCCGCAGCTTTCTTGCTGGCCGCGCTTTTCTTCTTGCTGCGCTTCTTCTTGGACTTCTTTTTGGTCGCCGCTTTCTTCCCGGCTGCGCCTGTGGCTGCGTCAGCTGCCTTGCTGGCAGCGGCTTTTTTCTTGCCGCGACCACGTTTCTCCGGCGCTTCGGCCAGCAGCTTGAGGCAGGTGTCAAGATCGATAGCAGCCGGGGTTTCCTTCAACTCCTTGGGAATCTTGGCGTTCTTGTTGCCATCGGTGATGTAGGCGCCCCAGCGGCCGTTGAGGATCTGCACATCGGTGCCCTCGAATGCCTTGACCAGTTTGTTGGCGTCGGCGATCTTCTTCTCGGCAACGATCTCCAGTGCCCGTTCCAGTGTCACCGTATACGGGTCATCTTCCTTCAGGGACACAAACTTGGAGTCGTATTTGATGTACGGACCGAAGCGACCGATATTGGCGGTTATTTTCTCCCCCTCGGGTGACTCGCCAAGCTCGCGAGGCAGATCGAACAGTTGTATGGCTTCTTCCAGCGTGATGGTATTCATACGCTGGCCGGGACGCAGACCTGCAAATTTCGGCTTTTCCTCGTCATCGCGTGTACCGATCTGCACGAAGGCGCCGTACTGGCCGATGCGCACGGTGATCGGCTTGCCGGACTCCTGATCGATACCCAGTTCACGGGCCTGGATAGCTTCATCCTTGGAGACGTTCTCCAGCTTGTCGTCCACACGTTCCTTGAACGGTTTCCAGAATTCACTCAGCAGCGGGATCCAGTCCTTCTCGCCACGCGAGACGGCATCCAGCTCGTCTTCCAGCTCCGCGGTGAAGTCGTAGTCCACATACTTGTCGAAATGCTTTGCCAGAAACGTAGCGACAACCCGACCCGTATCCGTCGGGAAGAAGCGACGACTTTCGATTTCCACGTATTCACGTGACTGCAGCGTGGAGATGATCGAGGCGTAGGTGGACGGACGCCCGATGCCATATTCCTCCAGTGCCTTGACCAGACTGGCCTCGGAGAATCGCGGTGGAGGTTCGGTGAAATGCTGGGTCAGCTTGATGTCATGCAGCGGCACGCGGTCCCCTTCCTTGATTTCCGGCAATACTTTCTCGTCCTCATCGCTCTTCTTCTTGTCATCCTCGTCTTCCTGGTACACGGTCATGAAGCCGGGAAAGCGAACGGTCGATCCGGTGGCGCGGAACAGGTTGCCATCGCCGCAGGCAAAATCCACTGCAACCTGGTCGATGGTGGCAAAGATCATCTGGCTGGCAACGGTACGTTTCCAGATGAGGTTGTACAGTTTGTACTGGTCTTCATCGAGGAACCGTTTCATGTCTTCGGGTGCCCGCATGACCGAGGTCGGTCGAATCGCCTCGTGTGCCTCCTGAGCATTCTTCGACTTGTTCTTGTAGACGTTGATGTCATCGGGCAGGTAATTCTTGCCGAAGCGCTGCGGTATCATCTGCCGCAGTTCGTCCAGGCATTCCTGCGATAGCGTGATGGAGTCGGTACGCATGTAGGTGATCAGTCCGGTCGGCCCCTCTTCGCCGATGTTGATTCCCTCGTACAGCTTTTGCGCGGTGCGCATGGTCCGTTGTGCACCAAAACCGAGCTTTCTCGACGCTTCCTGCTGTAGCGTGGACGTCGTGAACGGTGCGGTGGGATTGCGCTTGCGCTGTTTCTTTTCGACTTTTACCGCTGTCAGGGCGCCATCGGCATGGCTCATTAGCAGCTCGCGAGTGCTCCTCGCCTGTTCACCATTGGTCACGGTAAACTGCTTGACCTTTTCGCCGCCGAGCAGTGACAGGCGAGCATTGAATGGTTGCGTATCCTTTTCCAGCTCGGCCAGCACGCTCCAGTATTCCCGGGGAATGAAGGCTTCTATTTCGTTCTCGCGCTCGCAGATCATGCGCAGGGCAGGTGATTGCACGCGCCCGGCGGACAGTCCACGGCGGATCTTGCGCCACAGCAACGGCGACAGATTGAACCCGACCAGGTAATCCAGAGCACGACGTGCCTGCTGTGCATTGATCAGGTCATACCCGAGTTTACGCGGATGGTCCACCGCTTCCTGAATCGCCTTTCGGGTGATCTCGTGAAAGACGACACGCGCCACCCTCTTGCCCTCCAGGTCGCCAGATTCCTTCAGATGCTCAACCAGGTGCCAGCTGATCGCTTCACCCTCGCGATCAGGGTCAGTGGCAAGCAGCAGGGTGTCGGCTTTTTTCAATGCCTTCTTGATCGCGTTGACGTGTTTCTCGTTGCGCTCGATCATCTGGTACTTCATGGCGAAGTCGTGTTCAGGATCGACAGCGCCTTCCTTGGGCAGGAGATCGCGCACATGGCCATAGGAGGCCAGCACCTTGTAGTCCTTGCCAAGATATTTCTCGATGGTCTTGCCCTTGGCAGGGGACTCTACGATGACCAGATTTTTGCTCATGGATTTCAGAAATGACGGTGATGGCAGCGAGGCTGATGGCTCGCACCGGATGCAGGCGCAACACTAGCGTCGTCGCTTGACCGCACTTTGTCAACGAGGCAGTGTGATTTCAACACTGTCCAAAGACCTAGCAACGTGTGTACCGGCCACCTGTCGTGAACACGATCAGGCCCCTGGCTTCAAGCATTCCCAGCTGCGCGGCGAGCTGCGCGATACCCGGACCGTCCTGCGACATCAGTTCGTCCAGGGTGGCAGGTCGGACAGTCAGTGTGTCCAGCAGTTCACGCTCCTGCCGGGTCAGTTCGGCATCATCGAGCGCCAGAACACACTGGGTCGACACATGGCCTGGAGCCTGCCCTGGCACCGCCAGAAGTTCGTGGTGTGGTCGCAGACGGCCCAATGCACGCTGCAGCGGGTCGCCCAATGCGTCGTAGACATCCCGGGCGTCCTCCACCAGCGCTGCGCCCTGTTTGATCAACGCGTGGCAGCCACGGAATTGCAGATCGGTAACACAACCGGGCACTGCCATGACGTCACGCCCCTGGTCGATGGCGTGCGTGGCCGTGGTCAGGGTGCCGCTGGGCAACGCCGCCTGGGTGACCAGCACACCCAGGCTGATGCCGCTGATGATGCGGTTGCGTTGGGGGAAAAACCACGGGCGGGTTGCCGTACCCAGTGCATATTCGGTCAGGATCAGGCCGCTGTTGTCGATGATTCGCTGGGCCAGGTGGGCATGACAGGTTGGATAGATGCGGTCTGCCGGTGTGGCTGCAATGGCAATGGTAGGTCCGTGGGCGGGAGCGACAGCCGCCAGAGCACCCTCGTGCGCCTCTGCATCGATACCCAGGGCCAGGCCGCTGACGATACCCAGTCCGGCCGAGGCAAGGGTGGTGGACCATTCACGGGTGTGCGCCAGTGCCGTGCGGCTGGCCTTGCGCGATCCGACGATGGCCAGCAGCGGGTACACCAGCGCGTCCAGGGATCCGCGGGCATACAACAGGACCGGTGCGTCCTGCGTATCCTGCAGCAGGGTCGGGTAGGCTGGGTGATCCATGCCGAGCAGGTGGCGATTCGGCTCGGCTGCCTGCCAGGCGAGAGCCTGGTCACGCCTGCGTGCAGTGGCATCGCTGAACAGTTCTGCCATCTGCGCAGTGCCGACCAGTGGAGCGAGCACTTGGTGCAGTTCGTCATCCTGGCGATCCAGGTAGCGCTGTATCAGGGCGCCGACTGCGGCAGGTTCCGGTCGGGCGTTGCGTATATGCCGGCACAGGCGCGTGCTGTCGGCGAAAGCCAGGGCGAAAGTCAGCCAGGCCGAGGTAGGTGAACCGTGAGGGTGAGCATCAGCTCGCTGTACGTCATCCATGACACGTGACCGCGGTTGTGCCCGCGGCCACTGTCAGGCTCGCAGGGTGGTTTCAGATACCGGTAATGATGTCGTTGACCATGACCGGGCGGGTCGATTCCATGACCAGGCCATAGCTTACCTTGTCAAAGGTCTTGAATACCATCACCACGCCGGTTCGCTGGTTAGGAAGCTTCAGGCGCTCGTATCCACCACGTCCCAACGGATCGATGATGCGCTTGCCGCGTGACTCTATGGCCAGTACATCGCCTTCCTGAATACTGGACTCGCTGCCGATATTGAGCACGATGACCTGATCACGCCCCGTCTGGGAAATGGCGTTGACCAGTGAGACGATGCGACCTTCGCCCTTGAGTTCCGGCAGGCGGGGCACGTAGGCATGCGCGACGGAACCTTCATGGGTCGGCAGCAGCAGGTCCCCGGCCATGGTTTCCATCTTGTTGCGGGTGATAGCCAGCGTCGAGGGTTCACCGACATTCAGCAGTTTGGCATCGGCCACATGGGTGACTTCATAACCGAGCAACGCGTTGCTGGTCGGGTCACGCAGCTCCTTGTTGCGACGGAAGATGCCGTACGCGGTCTGGTCCCGGTTCATCTGCCCGCGGGCAAACACACGATGTCCCACGGCACTGATCAGGCGGCTGTCGTGGTTACCGACTACATAGGGAGCGCGGGCAATCGTGGATGCGTCCACGACACGCGGGTGCACCAGAAACTGCTGGATCGAGTCGGCGGCGATGGTCGGAATGGCATCATCGAGGGATTCGGAGCGGATGCGCGGGGACAGCCTGGTGCGAGCGGCAGAATTGCCCACCGGATTGCCATCGGAATCCAGTATCTGCTCATGGGCTGCACCCAGCGCGGGTGTGTTCAGCGGTACCGGCTTGCCGTGGCGTGTCAGCACCAGGGTAGGCTGCCCGTTGACGTACTCCAGCGCCAGTACATCGCCCGGATAGATCAGATGCGGATTGTAGATCTGCGGGTTGTAGTTCCATATCTCGGTCCACAGCCACGGTTTTTTCAGGAAACGGTCGGAGATGTCCCACAGTGTGTCGCCGCGGACGACGGTGTATTCTGCCGGCGCCTCATTGTCCAGATTGTCCACATCGATGAAGGCACGCGGCACCACCGTGGTATAGGTAGCGTTGCTGAGTCCGTCTTCGTCAAAGCGATCGTTGATCTGCGCCGGAGCATCCACCACCACCACGGAGGGCCCCTTGCTGAACGAACACGCGGTGAAAAGCGCGGACAGACAGACTGCCAGCGTCAGTCGGGCAGTCGGTACAGTCATATGTAGAGCCATGTTCGGGAACTCTCCCTGGTTGATTCGGTGGTGGTCTACGAGAAGCATCGGCAGACCGCAGGAATCCTTGATATGCAAGGGCAATGCCTCAACTGGTCATTTTTCCGCCCGGATCCGGGCAACGTCCGGCTTTTCCGCAGCTGGAGCCTGTCGTGTCCCTGCTAGAATTGGCGTTTGAACACTCATCGGAACCCGTTGTGTCACTGCTTGATATTCTTTATTACCCGGACGCACAGCTGCGCCGCAACGCAGCCGTCGTCGAGAACGTGGACGGTACGGTGGCCAGCCTGGTCGACCAGATGCTGGAAACCATGTATGCCGCACCGGGAATCGGTCTGGCGGCCACGCAGGTGAACGTGCACCAGCGCGTCATGGTCATCGACGTGTCCGAGGAAAACGACACCCCGCAGACCTTCATCAACCCGGAAATCCTGACGGCCGAGGGCGAGGAGGAAATGCAGGAGGGTTGCCTGTCCATACCCGGGGTCTATGAAACCGTCAAAAGACCGGCACTGATCAGGGTGGCAGCGATCGATCGCGAGGGCAATCCTTTCGAGATGGATGCCGACGGCCTGCTGGCGGTGTGTATCCAGCACGAAATCGATCACCTGAACGGCAAGCTGTTCGTCGACTACCTCTCGCCGCTGAAACGTAACCGCATTCGCAAGCGAATGGAAAAATGGATTCGCGATGGCGCGAATCCTGATGATCTGCCCGAGCGTCCGTGAGTCCCGCGCGCCCTGCCTTGAATTGCAGGAACCTGCAAGTGGCCTTCGCCGGCACGCCTGAGTTCGCCGCGGTAGCGCTGGATGCGCTGATAGCCAGCTCCCACGACGTGGTCGGCGTGCTGACGCAGCCTGATCGTCCCGCCGGTCGTGGTCGCAAACTCACACCCAGTGCCGTCAAGCTACGTGCCGAGGCCGCGGGTATCGTCGTACAGCAGCCGTCCAGTCTGCGCAACGCGGCAGCGCTGGCTGAGCTGGCAGCATTGCATGCCGATGTGCTGGTAGTGGCGGCGTACGGTCTGCTGCTGCCCCAGGCGGTGCTGGAGCTGCCCGCCCTGGGATGTCTCAACATCCACGCCTCACTGCTGCCGCGCTGGCGCGGTGCGGCACCGATTCACCGGGCAGTGCTCGCCGGGGACGCCTGCACGGGTGTCTCCATCATGCAGATGGACGCCGGTCTGGACACCGGTGATGTGCTGCTTGAACGTCGGCTGGAGATCGGCGCGGATGAGACGGTGGCCGAGTTGCACGATCGCCTGGCCACGCTGGGAGCTGGCGCTCTGCTGGCTGCTTTGCCCGGTCGTTGTGACGGTTCTCTGCAGCCTGTCCCGCAGTCCGAAGAGGGCGCAAGCTATGCACAGAAGCTGACCAAGGCGGAAGCCGCCCTGGACTTCGCCGAGTCGTCGCAGCTCATTCACCGCAAGGTGCGCGCTTTCAATCCATGGCCCGTGGCAGAGGCGGAATTGTGCGGCGAACGGGTGCGAATCTGGCAAAGCCGGGCGGTGGAACACAACGCCGGTACCGCGGATGAACACCGGCCGGGCACCATCGTGGAGATGAGCAGCACAGCGCTGCTGGTGCGCACCGGTGATGGCCTGCTGGAACTGCTGCAGCTTCAATGGCCCGGAAAGAAAGTCCAGGACGCCGGGGCATTCGCCCAGGGCCGCAACCTGGTCGGCGAACGTTTCAACGCAACATGAGCACACGGGCTGCCCGGGTCGGCCACACCAGTCTGCGACTGGCCTGTGTCAGGCTGGTACAGCAACTGCTCAGCAATGGTGGATCACTGACCCGACTGCTGCCGGAGGCGCAAGCCCGGGTCGAGCCGCGCGAACAGGCTCAATTGCAAGCCTGGTGCTATGGTTTTGCCCGTCATTCGGGTGAGCTGGCGGGAATCGTCGATCAGTTGCTGGACAAACCGCTCAAGGCAAAAGACCTGGATGTCTACCTGTTGATGCAGCTTGGCATCCTGCAGTTGCGCCATACCCCGATCTCGGCCCATGCGGCAGTTGACGAAACCGTCAAAGTAGCCAGGCAATTGAAGAAACCCTGGGCGAGGGCATTGGTCAACGCCGTACTGCGACAGTACCAGCGGCGTGCCGACGAGCTCGAAGCCGCCCTGTCCGATGCCCAGCGCCTGAGTCATCCGCAGTGGCTGCTGGCACGCCTGCAAGGTGACTGGCCTGAGCACTGGGAGACGATCTGCCAGCAGAACAACGAGCGGGCACCCATGACACTGCGAGTGAATTGTCGCCAGGGTACGACGCAGGACTACCTGCAAAGACTGCGTGCCGCCGGTCATGCTGCGCAGCAAGTGCCACAGCTTCCACAGGCGGTGCAGCTTGAGCAACCCGCTGGTGTGCAGCTGTTGCCGGGCTTCGAGACGGGAGCGGTCAGTGTGCAGGATGCGGCTGCACAACTGGCCGCCGGGTATCTTACCCGCCATGCACGGCGCGACGGGCGTCTGCTCGACGCCTGCGCTGCACCTGGTGGCAAGATGGCTCACGCACTGGAGCTGGGTCATTTTGCCGAGGTGCTGGCGCTGGATCACGATCCGCAACGCCTGCAGCGCGTCGCTGACAACCTGTCACGGTTGAAACTGACCGGGAACAGTCGGCTGCAGGCTGCGGACGCGGCTGAGCTGGCGCTCTGGTGGGACGGTGTACCGTACGATGCGGTGTTGCTGGATGCCCCGTGTTCAGGTACCGGTGTCATCCGTCGTCATCCGGATATCAAATTGCTGCGGCGGGAAAGTGATATCCAGACCCTGGTGGCAGCCCAGTCACGTCTGCTGGACAGCCTCTGGAGAACCGTCGCTGCAGAGGGCGTGCTGCTGTACGCCACCTGTTCTGTGCTCAAGTGCGAAAACGATACACAGATTGAATCATTTCTGGCTCGAACTGACGATGCCGCACTGCTGGACGCGACGTGGCAGATCCTACCGGGCGATGGCGGCATGGACGGGTTTTTCTACGCGGCCCTGGGTAAGCGCAGCCGCAGTACCATTGCCATGGGTCGCAGCGATGAAAGCTGATCGCGAGAAGCGTCGGCTGGCCCTGGCCATACTGCTGGTACCGCTGGCAACCCTGGCAGTGTTCCTGGCACTGGTGGGCTTGTCGACCCGCAGCCTGTTCGTCAACGGCGCCGCTGAAGGTGCCATCACGCTGGACGATGTTTCAGTGCAGCGCGATGCGGATCAGTTGTACCTGTCTGCCACGGTCGACATCAAGTTGCCGCAGGCCATCCGCGATGGCCTGGACAGTGGCGTAGCGCTGGATTTCATTTTGATGCTGGAGTTGCGCCAGCCCGTGCGGTACTGGTTCGATCGCTCGCTGGTACTGTTCCAGCATCACTACCGGCTAAGCTACTACGAGCTCACCCGGCATTACCGGGTGCTGGCGATGCAGACCCGAATCAGTCGAAACTACCGGTCGCTGTCGGCCGCGTTGCAGGGCATGGGTCGTCTCAATCGATTACCCATGGCGCTGGCCGACAGTGACCGGAATGCGCTCGTCGAGATCGACGCACTGCTGGCAGCGCATGGGCAGCTGGCAGCGCAGCTGTCATTTCGACTCGACAGTCAGTCATTGCCACTGCCACTGCAGCCACTGATCGCCAGCAGCTGGCGCCTGGCCAGCAAGGAATACCAGTGGCCGGTCAACTGAGCAGGCTGCGTCGCCGTACCCTGACCAGCGCGGTGCTGATGGCCTTGCTGTTCCTGGTACTCATCGCCTCGCTGTACGTCCTGGGCACCATTGCGTTGCAGCTTGACCGGTTTGGTCAGTACTATCACTGGTTGCTGCTGGGCAACGGACTGGCCCTGAGTTTCATTGCCGTGCTGATCATCCTGAATGCCTGGCGCCTGTTACGCGAGTTTCGACAACGCATCGCAGGTTCTCGACTGACGGTGAAGCTGGTCATCGTGTCCGTGCTGCTGGCCCTGGTACCGGTCACCCTGGTCTATGGGTTTTCCATCAGATTCCTGCGGGCGAACATCAACAGCTATTTCGACCTGGAAATCGAACAGGCGCTGGATGATGCGCTGGAACTCAGCCGGGAGTCGCTCGGTCTGCAGATGCGCACCTTGCAGCGCGATACGGTGAACGTAGCCCAGCAACTGGTAGGCGTCAGTGACTCGGTCGCTGTGGTTGCACTGAATACCCTCACCGCCGAGACCGAGGCCAGCGAAATGACGCTGATCGGGCCGGACAACCGCATCGTGGCATCCACCGGGCTGCCGGGCAGCATCACTGTCCAGCCCAACCGCCCGGAGAATGACCTGGTTGCCAGAGCGCAGCAGGGCCTCTCCTACGTCGGCGTGGACCCGATAGGCGGTGGCGAACTCTATATCCGCGTGGTGACGCCGGTATTGTCCGAGGACCCTACCCGTGAAAGCTCGGTCCTGCAGGCGCTGTACCCGATTGCCGAGCGCTCGTCCGATCTTGCCGAGAGTGTACAGACCAGCTATCAGCAGTACCGGCAACTGGTTTTTCTCCGCCGACCCCTGATGCTCAGTTCCATGTTGACTCTGTCTCTGGCCTTGCTGCTGTCGGTGATGATGGCGGTCTGGTTTGCCATGTACTGGGCGCGACGCATGATGATGCCCATACACGATCTGGTAGAGGGCACCCGTGCCGTTGCCGAGGGCAACTATGCCACCCGTATCTACAAGCGCAGCAAGAACGATGAGCTGGGATTTCTCGTGCAGTCGTTCAATTACATGACACTGCAGCTGGAGCAGAGCCGCCAGAACGCCGAGCAGAGCCAGCGCCAGGTCGAGCGGCAAAGGGCGCGCCTGCAGGCCGTGCTCGGGCAGATCTCATCGGGCGTCATCACCCTGGATGCGGACAACCGGGTGCTCACCAGCAATCCGGCAGCCGTGACTATTCTGGGCAGCGCTCTGATCCAGATGCGTGGACAGTCACTGGACCACGATGTCCATGACAACAGCGTGGTGTCACAGTTCAGTGAACAGGTAAGTTCCCCGCTGAAGCAAGCCGGCGACCGTGAGTGGTCAGCCGAGATCGAGGTTTTCGACCAGGGCGGACGCCGCTTCCTGTTCTGCCGTGGAACGGTACTGCTCGATGCAGCCGGGCAGTTGACCGGACGGGTTATCGTCATCGATGACATGACGACCATCATCAGTGCCCAGCGCGACGCTGCCTGGAGTGAAGTCGCCCGGCGTCTGGCGCACGAGATCAAGAACCCGCTGACGCCCATCCAGTTGTCCACCGAGAGATTGCGCCACAAGTTCCAGGGCAGTCTGCAGGGTCGGGACCTGGAATTGCTCAATCGTCTGACGCGCACCATCGAAAACCAGGTGGATTCGCTGAAATCAATGGTCAATGCATTCGCCGAATACGCCTCGACCCCCAATCTGGCGCTTGTGCCAGCCGACGTGAATGCGCTGCTCGAGGAGGTGGCCGATCTGTACCGTGACCCGGAGGCCCGCGTCAATATCAAGCTGAGCCTGGATGCTGCGGCACCACCCTTGCCGCTGGATATGCCGCGGATGCGGCAGTTGATACACAACCTGATCAAGAATGCACTGGAAGCGCAGCAATCCCAGCCTGAGCGATCCGTGCACCTGATAACCCGGTATCGCCAGCAAACTCTGCACAAACTGCTGGAAATCGTTGCCGAAGATGACGGACCGGGGTTTCCGATGGCGTTGATGGATCGCCTGTTCGAACCCTACGTGTCGTCCAAGCCCAGGGGCACCGGACTGGGCCTGGCTATCGTCAAGAAGATTGTTGAGGAGCACAATGGCAGAATACGCGCTGAAAACCGCCCTGGACGAGGAGCTGCCGTGATCGTCAGTCTGCCATACCCTTCCACCCTGCAAATCCGCGGAGATGCAGCATGAATGATCGTGCAGTCCTGATCGTCGACGATGAGCCGGACATCCGCAGCCTGCTGCAGGAGATTCTCGAGGACGAAGGGTATGCGGTGTCAACGGCCGATACGGCCGCGGCAGCCCAGGCCTGTGTGGAGGAGTCCCGCCCCGATCTGGTCCTCCTGGACATCTGGATGCCGGACACGGATGGTATTTCCCTGCTGAAAGCCTGGAAGCAGGCCGGCCTGTTGAGTTTCCCGGTGATCATGATCTCCGGACACGGTACCGTGGAGACCGCGGTAGAGGCAACCCGGCACGGCGCTGTCGATTTCATCGAAAAGCCGTTATCCCTGGCCAAGTTGCTGCTGACGGTGGAAAAAGCGTTGTCCGAGGCCGTGCAGACGCACTCGACAGGGCAGAACGGCGGGGGGGTGCTGCGCCGCCTGCCGCTACTGCTGGGAGTCAGTGACTATGTCAAGGGGCTGCGTGAACAACTGGACGAGCAATCCAGCCGCAACGATTCCCTGCTGCTGATCGGCGAATCCGGCAGCGGCAGGGTGCTGTTCGCCCAGCATGCCCATGACCGTAATCCCGGTCTGAACGGCCGATTCGTCCAGCTTCGTTGCGATACGCTGTCCTCAACGCATGCGCACCGTGAACTGTACGGTGACGAGAGCGCCGGTGCCGTGAGCATGGGTTACCTGGAATCCGCTGCCGGCGGCACCCTGTTCCTGACGGACGTGGAACTGCTGCCAGTTGCTGCACAGCAGGCGCTGCTGCAAGCGGTGGAACATCAGGGTTTCACTCGTGTGGGCGGGTCGAACCGCATTCCCTTTCGCGCGCGCCTGGTGGCCTCATCGCGCCATGAACTGAATCTGGCGGTCCGTTCCGGTGTGCTGGATGCAGCCCTGGCCAGGCACCTGAGCAGCGAGATCATTCACATCCAGCCCTTACGCGAACATCCGGAGGACATACCCGCCCTGCTGGAAGGCTTCGTTGACTGGCACGTCGAGGTGGAAGGGCTGGCCTATCGGCATTTTACGGTGTCGGCACAGAACCGGCTGCGTAACCTCGACTGGCCAGGCAACCTGCTGGAACTGAAGAACCTGGTGCAGCGCGTGCTGCTGCTCGGTGGTCCCAGTGAAATAGAGGTGCCCGAGATAAATCGGGTCCTGGGCATCGTGGTGAGCAGTGACACGACGCTGGCGCTGCGTCATGATCTGCCACTGCGCGAGGCACGCGCTGATTTCGAACGCCAGTACCTGCTTCGCTGCCTGGCAGAAACTCAGGGTAATATCGGCGACCTTGCCAAGCACGTGGGCATGGAACGCACCCATCTCTACCGGAAACTGCGCAGTCTGGACATCGACCTCGACAAGGTCCGCGAATAGCCGGCCAGCACGAATCACACATGAAAATAATCGTATTGGGTGCTGGCCAGGTGGGCCTGACGGTCGCTCGCAGCCTGGAGCTCGAGGACAACGAGGTGACGGTCGTGGACACCAACGCCGCGATCCTTCAGGAACTGGAAAACAATTCCGACCTGGCCACGGTCCTTGGCCACGCCTCCTACCCGGAAGTGTTGCGCTCGGCCGGTGCGGAGGATGCCGACATGATCATCGCGGCCACCGATTCCGACGAGACGAATATCGTGGCGATCCAGATCGCCTACACGCTGTTCCGCACCCCGGCGAAGATCGCCCGCATACGCTCCACGGAGTACATGCGCGAAAAGAACCTGTTTGACAATGACAATATTCCCATCGATGTCATCATCAGTCCCGAGCAGCTGGTGACCGAGCACATCCAGCGCATCATCGAGCATCCCGGCGCCATCCAGGTGGTGGATTTCGCCAAAGGCAAAGTGCGACTGGTCGGTATCGAGGTGCAGCAGGGTGCGCCCATGGCCAATCGCACCTTGCGGGAGCTGGGACAGCTGCTGGGTGATATCGAAACTCGCGTCACGGCCGTCTACCGTGGCGATGAGGTGATCATCCCGGATGGCAACACCCGGATACAGGAAGAAGACATCGTCTTCTTCATGGGCATGCGCAAGCATACTGCCATTGCCATGTCGCAGTTCCACCAGGTGGACGTGCCCTGCAGGCGGGTGATGATTGCCGGCGGCGGTAATATCGGCTTGTTGCTGGCGAAGACGCTGGAACGGCTGTACCGGGTGAAAATCATCGAAACGCGCGAAGAGCGGGCCACTTTCCTGGCCTCCACCCTGAACAGTGCCATGGTATTGCACGGTGATGCAGCCAACCAGGAGATGCTGATCAACGAAAACATCCAGGAGATGGATGTGTTCTGTGCGCTGACCAACGATGACGAAGCCAACATCCTGTCCGCCATGCTGGCCAAGCGCATGGGCGCCAGGAAGATCATGTCGTTGATCAACCGTCCGGCCTACGTGGATCTGGTTGAGCGTGACATCATCGACGTCGCCATCTCGCCACAGCAGATCACCATCGGTGCCTTGCTGACGTTGATCCGTCGTGGCGATGTCGTGGCCGTACATTCCCTGCGGCGCGGCTCGGCCGAGGCGCTGGAAGGGGTTGCCCATGGCGACCAGGAAACCTCGGTCCTGGTCGGACGCAGCATTGCCGAGCTGCCATTGCCAAAAAGTGCCAGCATCGGTGTCGTGGTACGTGGTGATGAGGTGCTGGTTGCACACCATGACCTGGTCATCGAGCAGGATGATCACCTGATCGTGCTGATCACCAACAAGCAACAGATTGCAGACGTGGAAAAGCTCTTCCAGGTCGGCGTCACGTTCGTCTGACGAGCGGTCGCGGTGTCAGCCATTCCCATACAGCTCTATGTCGTCCAGCGAGTCGTCGGTATTCTGCTGACGCTGTTCAGTTTTACCCTGATCACCCCGATCCTGGTGGGTCTGGCCTCCAGCGATCCTACCAATGCGATCACCCCCTTTCTGGAGGCATTTGCTGCAACCTTCGGTGTGGGCCTGTTGTTGTTCCTGCCCGTAAAACGGCATGTCGGACAGCTTCGACTGCGCGACGGCTTTCTGGTGGTGGTGCTGTTCTGGGCGGTACTGGGCATCTTCGGTGGACTGCCGTTCTTCCTGTATTCGGCGCTGGACCTGTCGGTAGCCGCCGCCATATTCGAGTCCATGTCCGGCCTGACGACCACCGGCGCAACACTTATCGTGGGGCTGGATCTGTTACCACGATCAATCCTGTTCTACCGCCAGCAGATGCAGTGGCTGGGGGGCATGGGAATCATCGTACTCGCCATTGCAGTATTACCCATGCTGGGCATCGGCGGCCAGCAGCTGTTCCGGGCGGAGACCCCGGGTATCAGCAAGGACAAGCTGACACCACGCATCGCCGGCACCGCCAAGGCACTGTGGTATATCTACTTCGGCCTGACCGTCACCTGTGCGCTCGCCTACTGGGTAGCCGGGATGAGCA
>JABDKN010000094.1 GCA_013002205.1 Granulosicoccus sp. | reverse complement strand
GTCGACTGACGCTGATGTTGCTCACCGCAACGTCAATGCGTACAAAATTATCGAACACGTAGTCGAGATAGGCGTAATTGCGTTCAGATTCCGATGTCAGGCGACGAACTTCCGCGTGGTCCTTGAGCGTGATGGCACGCGTCAGTGCATTGAATTGTCCCAGCACCCGGGACATGTCGGCCTCGGTGATGGGTCGTGAAGGATCGACCATCGGTTCCGTAGTGGCGCCTCGCGTTACTGGATCTGACGACGAGTCTCGATCTTCCTGCTGGTTAGCCTCTGCGTTGTTCTTACGTTCCAGCTCCGCCTGACGCTCGGCCTCTGCCTGTCGGGCGCGCTCCAGCTCAGCCTCTGCCTGTCGGGCGCGCTCCAGCTCAGCCTGGCGCTCAGCCTCTGCCTGTCGGGTGCGTTCGAGCTCAGCCTGGCGCGCGGCCTCTGCCTGTCGGGTGCGTTCCAGCTCCGCCTGGCGCTCAGCCTCTGCCTGTCGGGCACGTTCCAGCTCGGCCTGGCGCGCGGCCTCGGCCCGCACAGCGCGTTCCAGCTCAGCCTGGCGCTCGGTCTCTGCCTGCCGGGTGCGTTCCAGCTCTGCCTGGCGCTCGGCCTCTGCCTGCCGGGTGCGTTCCAGCTCTGCCTGGCGCTCGGCCTCTGCCTGTCGGGTGCGTTCCAGCTCTGCCTGGCGCGCGGCTTCGGCCTGATTCGCTTGCAGCGTCTCTCTGCGATCTGCCTGTGTTGCCGTAATCGTAGACTGATCCTGTGCGGTGCGCTGCCAGTACCAGAAACCTGCCATGCTTGCGATCAGGATCAGGATCATGGTCCCACCGACCCACCATCGTAAGCGAGCTGGCTGGGGGTGTCCTGCGCCGGTTTGGCCGCTGGAAATCCTGGCAGCGTCGCTCGTCTCCCAGTCGAAATGGTCGACTGGTTCCGGTGCGACGGCTGCCGTAGAATCCTGCTGTGCCGCTTCGAACCGAGATGCGCCCTCCTGTGATCTGAAGGAGTTCTCAGGGGCGACAGACGTTTGGCGAGGAGGATTGCGCCAACCTGCTGACTTCTCGCCGGTGTTGACTTTCGTGGCAGAGGAATCATGTGCAGCTGGAGGCGGGGGCGGCCTTCGACCTGTCGGTGCAGCGGAGGTTCGTGGTCGTAAAACGGTTACATCGTCATCACCGAGCAATCTCTCGCGCCACTGTTCCACCGTTTGTGGTCGATCGGCTATCTTGAAAGACAGGGCCCAATCGATAGCCCTGCAGAAACTGGCACTGTAGCCGGCGGGCTGCAGCAGCGACAGTGCAGCCAGCGGATCGGGTCGATCGTTGAGCACGGCCGAACCGCGCAGGGTTGAATCCACCGGTGCATTGCCGGTGATCGCAAAATACAGGACGGCAGCCAGGGCGTAGATATCCGTCCAGGGACCCTGTTCCTTGTCTGCGGTGTCGTTGTATTGCTCCAGCGGGGCATAGCCCACGGTAACCAATGCGGTCAGCGCCTGGGTCTGTTCGGCATTTGCCTGACGGGCAGAGCCGAAGTCAAGCAGAACCGGTACACCGTTCTTGCGCACCAGTATGTTGGCGGGCTTGATATCGCGATGAATATAACCGCGCCTGTGAACCTCGGACAGGCCGTCGATAATCGGGCCCATGATGCGCTTGAGGTTCTCTTCGCTGTTGAAACCCGGGTGAGTGGACAGTTGCTTCAGGTCATGCCCACGCTCGTATTCCATGACCATATAGGCGGTGCCGTTGAGCTCGAACACAGCCATCACCCGCACGATATTGGGGTGATTGAACTTGGCCAGTGTTTGCGCTTCGCGGATGAACCTCGACAGCCCCCAGTCGAACATGGGGTACTCTCTGGCTGTTCTGGGCTCGATTGAGTTGTCCGAGGCACGTGCAGCCAGTTGCTCCGGCATGTATTCCTTGATGGCAACCAGCAATTGAAGCTGTGTGTCGAGCGCCACGTACGTTACACCGAATCCTCCCTTGCCCAGGAAGCCTTCGATGCGGTAGCAACCAAGCATGTCGCCGGGCGCAAGGATAGTTTTACGTTCGACGGTTTCCAATCTTGACGAGTTGATCCTGTGCTGAGGTATCCAATGATGCCGGTGTGATGGCAACCAGCCGGCATTTGGATCCCGGTCATTGTACACACCGCCCACGACCGCGCTATGCCACGCGAGTCACACAAAGAACTATGCTTTAGTCTATACGTCTGCGATGAATTATTTTGCGAAGTAGGTGGGGTGGTATTGACTCCCGGAATCTCGGGATTCGATCAGTCCACGCTGGTAATGCCGGTTTTGCACTTGCCTGAATCCATCGATCGACGCTAAGATTCCGGATTGATTCAGGGCATTTAGCGGTTGTCTTACCGACTGGCGCCTGAGTGATCGATATTCAACATTGCACTGTGGAGTCCTGGAGCATGGATCGTAAATGGTTGTTTGGTGCGATGTCCGTGCTGTTGACCCTTGGTGCCTGTACCGAAAACTCGGCATTGACGGTCGAGGAGAATGGTGCAGATGAGTCCGGCAGGGGCGAGATGACGTTGAGCCTGCCACTGCAGCTGGCCAGTACTCGAGCCCTTGACCTGGATTCCCTGTTCGCGGTTGTCACCGTCAACGGAGATACTGAGCGCTTTGAACAGGGAACCACGGTGACCACCAGCTTCTCCGTGCCCAATGGCGAGACGCTGAATCTGCAGGTTCAGTGGTTTGAATCGCAGCAGAATGATGACCCGCTGTTGCTGACATCCTGGACACGTAGTCAGCAGGTAAGCGATAACATCAGCATATCCATATCCTCCGAAGATTATCAGTCAGAAGGTGCCGCGTTTGACGATGACAATGACACCTATTCCAACCTGGAGGAAAGGCGGGAGGAGAGTGACCCTAGAAACGCCAACAGCACACCGATAAATCGTCCCGATGTCCGTATAAAATGGATCAACCCGGTCGAGGCACCCGTCATAGACGGCCTGTACGATTCAATATGGAATAGCGCAACGTTCTCCGATGTAACCGGGGAAATTCTGGCCATCGATAACCTGATGATCAACCAGGGGGCTGTACGCCCCAATGGTGAAACCGAATTTATCTGGTTTGCTATGCACGACGGCATCAATCTCTATGTGTTCGTGTTCGGCGAGAATGTCGAAAACGACCCCATCCGTGATTCAAGTTCACCCTGGCAGGATGACAATGTAAACCTGTTCATCGATGGTAATGACAGCCAGGGGTCCAGCTACGATGGCGTGGATGACCGGCACCTGTTCGTACCATTGTTGACCAGTCCGGAAGACCAAAGCGCCAACAGTACCTACTACGAGATCGGTGTGAACTCTGCGCCCGTGCCACAGTTGCAGTTCGCAAATTGTAAGTGCACCTCGGGTCGGCATACCTGGGAATTCAAGCTGCCGTTTGCCGACTTCAACATCCAGCAGGATGTGCCCTTCGGTTTTGAGGTCCAGATCGACCAGGATGAAGACGGCGGTGCGCGGGATGCGCGCTGGGGATGGTTTCATCCGGCGCGTACGACAACCGATGTCGACAACACCTGGACTACGCCGTCCTTCATGGGCAGAGTGGTGGTGGAGTAACCGTTAACCGTTAACCAGCAACCAGCAACCAGCAAGGGCGGCGAACTTGCTGCGTTTAGATGGCCTTCACGGTGAGTTGGTCAAGTAACCTGAAATTCTCCCGGCGCCGTATCAGGCTCGTGGCTGTTGCGGAGACTGTGCGGGACTCGGTGGGTGATACTGCTTGGGAAAGCAAGCTCCATGACACTGATACAGGATGCATATGCTGTCGCGTGGTGAAGTGGCCGGAACACCCGCCAGTTACCGCAGTGTTACCCGCACACAAACAAGCTAAACATAGCCAGAGTTTAGCCGATTAACAGGAACTGATTGCCTGCTTCGGGATGGCGTGCACGTGCAGACTTGTAACTACCGATAACACCGGCATGGTCATTTCAGAATCCCTCATCAGGTCGTGGTTTGCACTGCAGCAGCAACTGATTTCCGGGCTGCGGCTGGCCTATGTCGACCTTCATGGGCCGGGTGTTCTGCCGGGCGGTCTAATTGTTACCTGTCCAGCGCAGCCTGACTCCACGGTCGAACTCTCTCTCGCTGCTCAATTGGCACAGCGCTCTGGCGCGCCGGTAACCGGAACGAGTAAGTCGACAGAGGACGGCGCTGATATATTGCGCATTGCCCAACCGGTGCAACTGGGACGACACGCATCCGGGGCTATGGTCGTGGAAATCGAAGCGCCCGTGGATAGGCAGGCGGCCGTATTGCAGTTGCTGAAATGGGGTGAATCCTGGCTCAATCTGGCGCTGGTGCAATGCAATGAGAACCCTGATCTGGAAGGCTACAAGCGGTTGATCCAGACGGGCTTGGCCCAGACGGACTATCGCGATACCGTGACGGTAGTACTCGCGCTTCTACGAATTCGCACAGGCTGTACTCGAGTGGCTCTGGGACATTTGACAGACAAGGGTGTGAAGTTGGAGGCGGTATCGGACCAGCATCAGTTGGACACTCACAGTGCTCGAGTCAGGTCAATCGAGAGTGCCATGGCTGAGGCACTACACGTCGGTAAAACGGTATGCTGGCCGGGTGCATCGGTCGACGTCGATGAGCTTCCTCAACATCGTCAATTGATTGAAGCAGGTGAATTATCTGGCGTCTGCAGTGTGCCGCTGATGCAGGGTATGCGAAACCCGCTGGTCGTGTGTTTTGAGTATGCTCAGGGATTTAGTGAGCAGACCAGCAGGCAAGCGGCGTGCGAAGAAGGTGCCACAATAGTCGCACCCTTACTCGAACTGTATCGTGAATTGAATCGCCCCTGGTTGCATCGATTCACTATCCTTTGTCGTGATGGTATACAGCATCTGGTAGCAGGTAATGGACGCCGAGTACGTGTCGGGTTGCTTGCCTCTGCGTTGTTTCTCGTGGCATTTTCACTGAGTACCGGTGATTACCGGGTGCCGGCATCCGCCACCCTGGAAGGTGTCATACAAAGGGCAGTCATTGCCCCTTTTGACAGCTATATTCTTGAAGCCGACGCGCGGGCGGGTCATGAGGTTGCCGAAGGGGATCTGCTGGCGCGGCTCGATGATCGTGAACTGGTGGGTGAACGCCGAAAACTGCGCGCAGAACAGGGCGAGTTGGACGATGAGCATCGCCAGGCGGTTGCCACGCTCGATCATGGCAGGGCGAAAATTCTGGCGGCTCAGCTCGAGCAGGCCCGCGCCCGCTTATCCCTGGTTCAGGATCAACTGTCACGTACCGAGTTACGCGCACCACTGGGAGGGCTCGTGATATCGGGAGACTGGAGTCGCTCGCTGGGTGCTCCCGTCCAGCGTGGAGATCTTCTTTACCAGGTTGCCCGGTTGAATGAATACCGGATAGTGATGCAGGTAGGCGACCGGGATATTGCCGAAGTGGAGGTTGGGCAGCGGGGAACGATGACATTGTCCGCATTGCCAAGAGAAACCGTCCGGTTCACTGTCAATGGCATCAGTAAAATGGCAGCACAGGAATCGGTAGAGCCATCGTTCCGGGTCGAAGCTTCCCTGGAGGATACATTGCCAGGCATGCGTCCCGGCATGGAAGGAGTCGCAAAAATCGAAGTTGGTGAGCGACGTCGATGGTGGATATGGACTCACGAATTGACAGACTGGATGCGTCTGCAACTATGGCAGCTATGGCCATGAGTGGCAGTGCTGGCCAAGCTATGCAGGCAAGCCAACTGTGGCAGCAAATGGAGGGACTGCGCTTTCGCCTCAGCGATTGCGTTTCGGTAAATGTGCTGGACTATGACGGGCGCAGTTCTTATCTGCTGCAGAGTGCATTTACACGACAAAAATTACGATTGAGCCAGGGAATCTATCGGCTGCTGATGAAGTTCGATGGTCGTCGCACACTGGGACAGATTTGTGCCGCGCCGGAGGCATCCGAGGAACCGACGCCTGCCCGGCAGCAGGAAATAGTCAGTGCGTTAACGCAGCTGCAGGCTGCCGGGATGATTTCCTCTGACAAGCCACGTGAGATCACCGCACTCATCAGGCAGGGTCAGGGTGAGCGCCGGGAAAAACAGTTCGCGAAATACATGCGGTTGTTGTCGCCGCGCTTGCCGCTGGTGGACCCTGATCGTTTTCTGGCTCACACGTTCCCCTGGATTCGATGGCTGTTCCAACCACTATTCCTGTACGTATGGATGGGAATCAGCCTCTGGGCTGGACTTCAGGCGTTGATGCACTGGAATGAGTTGTATACCTACGCTGCCCAGAGACTTGATGACCCCCGGCAGTGGATACTGCTTGTCTGCGTGTATCCACTGGTAAAAGGACTGCATGAGCTGGGGCATTGCTTTGCCGTGAAATCCGGTGGCGCTGCAGTGAATGAGTTGGGGATAACGTTTCTGGTCTTTCTGCCGGTACCCTACGTCGATGCTTCCGCATCATCAGTGTTTGCTGACAAATACAGGCGCATGCTGGTTGGTGCCGCCGGCATCATGGTCGAGATGTTCATGGCCTCCATGGCCCTCATCGTCTGGTTGAATGTGAGTGAGGGCGTAGTACGTGATATTGCATTCGCCATCATGTTGATTAGCGGGGTATCGACGCTGCTGTTCAACGGCAATCCCCTGCTGAGGTTTGATGGTTACTACGTTCTGGCCGATGCAATCGAAATACCTAATCTGTACAGTCGTGCATCGCAATACTACCAGTATCTTTTCAGACGATATGTACTCGGCGTGGAGGCAGAGAAGTCACCCTCCCTGATTCCGCGGGAGCGACGGTGGTTTGTCGTATTTGGGTCTGCCGCGTTGGTTTATCGAATCAGTATCAGTATCGGTATAGCGGTATTCCTCATTGTCACCATTCCACTGCTGGGGACGCTCCTGGCCACCTGGCTGTTAACAGTACAATTGCTCATACCGCTGCTTCGGCAGTTGAACTACCTCCTTTTCAATCCAGCACTGTCGGGCAGGCGGGCTCGTGTACTGAGTCTGTTGACGGGAGGGGTGGTTGTATTGTCCTGCGCACTGGTTTTGGTTCCCGTACCGTCCAGCACCGTCGTAGAAGGGGTGGTGATGCTGCCCCAACAGGCTGTGATTCGCGCTCGAATTGATGGCTTTCTGGAGAATCAGAATGTGTCTGATGATTCTCCGGTAGATGTTGGTGATCCCTTGTTTGTACTTAACAATGAACAACTGACAGCTGATATTAAAGTGCTGGAGGCGCGCGTGCTCGAGCTGCGAACACGGTACGACATGGCAGGTTACGATGAGCGTTTACAGCGTGATATTTACGCTGAACGACTCGATGAGGTCAAAGCGGAACTGGCTCAACTGCAACAGCGAGAGGCTGATCTGATGGTGCGAAGTCCTGGCCGTGGAACACTACAGATTCCCCTCAGTGACGAGCGTGAAGGCCGATTGATCAGCAAAGGAGACATGCTGGCGTATATCGCTGATACATCCGATGTCATTGTGCGAATAGTGGCTGTCCAGAAAGATGCAGGCCGTATTAGGGAAGATGCCGGCGACATCACCGTACGACTGGCAGCTCGTAGCGAGCAGGTGTTAACAGGAACGCTACTGGGGGAAGTACCACTAGCCAGTGATCAGTTACCCAGCGCTGCTCTTGGCAGCAGATCAGGTGGCGCGATTCAGGTTGATGCTCGAGATGAGCGAGGCATTACGGTGCTTGAGCGGGTTTTCGCTTTTGATGTGGCAATTCCGCATGGTGTTGGAAGCCTTTTTGTGGGTAGTCGTGCCCTGGTACGCATTCAGCACACGGCCAGCCCCTTGCTACTTCGCTGGAACGATGCCCTGCGAAACATGTTACGCAGTAAATTCGGCCCGCCATGACACCCTGATGCCTGCAGAGTGAGCATGCCACGCCGATAGCATTGGTGAAGCTCTACCTGATGCGGCGAAAAACATGAGTATGGAACATAGAGGTTGTCAGTGTGGTCTGGCGATCGCGCTCCTGGTCATCTGGACGACAGCTTCAGGAGCCGAGGAATCACCTGCCGGATTCGATTGCGTGATCAATCCATCACAGATGGTTGATCTGGGTAGCCCGGAGTCAGGTCAACTGCGTGAGATGCTGGTCGATCGTGGGGACAGGGTAAAAGCCGGGCAGGTCGTGGCGGCGCTGGATTCGCGAATCGAGGCATCCGATCTTGCGATAGCCAGTTTACGTGCCGAAACCTACACCGAAGTCCAGTTACGTAAGGCGGCTTTCGAGAACGATCGTCAGACAGAGGAAAGACTGGCCGCGCTGGTGACTTCCAAGGCCGCTTCAGTCCATGATCGTGACAAGGCGACTGCCGATGCGGATCTGTCTGCCTGGCGAGTCCTGAAAGCCAAGGACGAGATGCAGTTTCATGCACTTGAACTATCTCGTGCCAGGATAGCTCTTGATCGACGCAATATCCGCAGCTCTATAGACGGCGTGGTTGCAGCACGTCTGAGTGATCCTGGAGAGCACATAGACGATCAGCCGGTACTGCGTATTGTGAAACTTGATCCGCTGTACGTTGAGGCAATCTTGCCCATGCGTCTGTTTGGCAGGATAAAGGCGGGTATGTCAGCCAGGGTAGTCCCCGAAATTGCACAAGGATCCTCGTTAGAAGCCAGTGTCATTCTCGTTGATCCGATGGGTGACGCGGGCAGTGGCACCTTCGGTGCGCGCCTCGAGTTATCAAATCCCGATGAATCCATCCCTG
>JABDKN010000092.1 GCA_013002205.1 Granulosicoccus sp. | reverse complement strand
TGTCCAGCTGGGCGCATCCACTCAAAATAAGTAGTGGCAGGACCAGACTGTATTTACCCCAGAAACGCGCACGCATATCAATTTCTCAATCCGCCGGTCATGTGAGTACGACCTTGGTAGACGTTCTGACGCAATTTCCAGACCATTCAGGAGATCCCTGGCGCCGACAAGTCAAACAGCATAGGACATTTGCTGCGGGAGGACTTCGGAAGCAGTTGAATTGCAAGGCTCGATTACTTGTCCATGAACAAGGGGCGAGTCAGGAAACCCGAGACAGCGCACAGAATAACGGCAACGCGACACGTATCGGGGAGGGTGGTGGAGGTGGAGAGGGGCGTCAACGGCGTGCAGGCAACGTCAACCTGACCGGCCAGGCAAAGAGAAATTAGCGTTTATGCTCGGTATCCTGCCCTGTAGGAAAGAACGTGATTGGCGTCCTGACCTGCTCTGGCGTTGACTACTACGCCGGCGAATACGAGACACCCGAGGGCGTTGAACCCTATGACTACCACCTGCAGGGTTTCCCCTTGAACTTCACGAGCAATAATGACAGAGCCGGCTGCTCAGCCATCAACATATTTGCCACGAGGGGTGACTATGTCACCCTCTTCATCAGAGCGTCGTGCCTGTAGGCGGTTGATCCGGCAACTCTGGCCTGCGGAGTATCCGCCTGGACCAGATCCGACATCTGATCCGGGGCAAAGTCCATGCCCTGTTCAGCATCTGGTATCTCATCCGGGTCTTTTGGGCCTGGCTGTGTACTGGTCATTCCAGTCATGACCTGCAGCGCCATTGATTGACGTGATGTGAATAGTTGCCGTTGATTGCGGTAATTGAGTCATTCCGTGTCGTGCAAAGTCGGCATTATGGACGCATTACTCGTGGCCAATGTAGTCATGTATATCGATGCAGCAGATACTTTGTCGCAGCAGCGATCAGGCCATCCGGGAGCCTGCGCGTTATAATGGTCCGCACAGCGGTAGAATGGCGAAAGCGATCAACCCATTCATCCTGGAGTGACCCACATGCACACGACCATTCGACCCGGACATGTCGCCGTCGTCACGGGAGGCGCCTCCGGTATCGGCCTGGCCGCCGTACAGCGTTTTCTCGAGACAGGCATGAAAGTCTGCATCGTCGATATCGACGATGATGCGCTTGCTGGTCTGCATGATGCATTCGACACCACGCAGGTGCTATGCGAATGCGTGGATGCCAGCGACATGGCCCGTCTGGAATCGCTCTACGACCGCATAATCAGTACGCTTGGACCGGTTGATGTGTTACTGAACAATGCCGGTATACAACCGGGCAGCAGTATCTTCGATAAAGAGAATACCTGGCAACGCATCATCGAGGTGAACCTGTGGGGCGTCATCCGCTGTACCCAGGTCTTTACCCCGCGTATGCTGAAGGCCGGCCGCCCGGGCCTGATCATCAACACGGGATCCAAGCAAGGCATCACCACCCCACCGGGTGATCCCGCGTACAACGTTGCCAAGGCTGGAGTGAAGGCCTTTACCGAAGCCCTGCAGCATGATCTGCGCAATCGCGACGGCGCGCCAATCGAGGCGAGACTCTTCATTCCCGGCTTCGTGTTCACATCGCTGACAGCAAACGGCCGCACCGAAAAACCCGAAGGAGCCTGGACACCAGAGCAAGTCGTGGACTATCTGTTCGACGCACTCGGCCGTGACGACTTCTATATTCTGTGTCCTGATAATGACGTGGATCGTGCCACTGACGAGAAGCGCATCAAGTGGGCTGCCGAGGACCTCATCCAGAACCGCCCGCCCCTGTCACGCTGGCATCCGGACTACGCTGACGAATTTGCGCAGTGGATGAAGAAGTGAGACTGATCTTCAACGCTGGCCTGCACACAGGAGTGCTTTTGTTTTGTTCGTGTTCCTCCAGCAATCGCAATCCCTGGCGAATAACCTCAACTGGCTGAGCCATACCGCCCATGCTGAAGTTGAGTGTTGATAAAGTCGTCAAAATGATCGCCTAGCTTGATGCAGGCATAGAGCCCGCCATTGGCTGTAGCAGGCCCCCTAAGTCTGTCGAACGATTGTTGTAATTATGAAGATCGGTTGAATTGACCAGGAATTCTGATGCCGGACTTGCTGGCATTGCTCGTAGCTTTGGCAGGGTTGTTCAAGTATGTAGTCCAGATCAGGCGTGGCGCGAGCGACCCGGATAGCATCTAAATGCTCCAGTAATGCGCATAGTCAAGTGTGCAGCGGTTGCTTGTTGAATACTCAGCTGATAGTGGTGTTGGAAATGCCCAGTATTTCTCTGTCAGGTTCGATACCCAGGCCCACCGTCTCGGGCGGGGATATACGGCCATTGTATCTGACGGGCCCTTTGGCATCGAGTCTTGGATTCACGTAACCCGATAAGTCGCAAACATTGAGCAATCGGTTCGGTGCCGTTGTTACTCCCAGATGTAGCAGCGCAGCTGTCGTGATATCACTGCCCCAAGTATCCTCGATACACATTCTGGCACCCAGATACATGCACAAATCGCGCGCCCGGCGTGTTGCAGATATACCCCCAAACTTCGAAAGCTTGAGTGCCACCGCATCCATGACCCCCAGGGAGTGTGCCTCCAGTAAAGAAGCGGTATCGTGAGCAAGTACATCGATCTTCATGGGCAAGCCGGTGCTCGATTTCACTGCTGCACACTCGGCCAGGGTGGCACACGGTTGCTCCAGCATGACATCAAGATGTTGTACAGCGCGGGCCGTTCTTGAAGCATCCAACTGTGTAGCTCCGCAATTCCAGTCGCCATAGACAAGTGGTCCTGGTCCGACAGCTTCACGCACCTTTGTGAGTCGTTCAACATCATGCTGCCAATCCTGATCGGCACCAAGTTTGAGTTGAAACTGTGTGATACCAGAATGTTGCGCATCTCGCGCCATACGCGCCATGTCATCGGCAGCAATGCATGTAATCGAATGATAAAGCGGTAGATCGGCCTGGCGCTTTCCACCCAGCAGTACATGCAAAGGTAATTTGGCGACTTTCGCTGTAATGTCCCATAAGGCCATATCTATTGCAGACTTTGCGTACCTGTGATCCTGCAGATAGATTTCAAGTTGTGCCATCAATGCTTCAGGGCCCACGGGATTGGCACCAATGAGAACTGGTGCGAGTTCTTCCAGTGCAGGTGCCACACCGGCAGCGTAGGCTGGCAAGTAGTGCGGTATGGGGCATACCTCGCCCCAACCACTGAAACCAGAGTCTGTGTCTATCAGGATGACAACGGTGTCTAGCGTGCCACAGGTTTTTCCCTCGGCCATGTAGTACGTTTCATGACTGGTCAAAGGGATTTTCCACAAGGAAATTCTGATGATTTTCAAGCAGTAACCTCATTGAGGTCAAGCCTGCCAGGGGCGTTTGAGTGTGCAGGCGTCTGGCAATGTAATACCTGGTTTCGCATGGTGTTACCGGCTATCATGTGCTGGTGCTCGGTTTAAGTGACGTACCGTAACCGTCCCTGGGAGACTGACCACGTGGATCAAGTTGTCTTGTCAGATCCGCTCTGCGTTTCCTGCAGTACTCTGCGCGCCACCCGAAAGCATTCCAGTGCCTGTGGCACGCCGCAATAGATCCCGATGACATGGATGATCGCGCGGATCTCATCCTGGCTGACGCCGTTGGTTATTGCCCCTTTACAGTGGGTTTCCCATTCGGCCATCTTGCCCAGTGCACCGATCATCGATAGGTTCATCATGGAACGGGTCTTGGCATCGATCACATCGTCGCCCCAGCCAAAACCCCAGCACCAGGCTGTCATGGCTTCCTGAAAGGGTCGGGTGAAATCGTCAGCAGCGGCAAGGTTCCGTTCCACATACTCGGCACCGAGGGTAGCCTTTCGCTGTTCCAGTCCTTTCAGAAAAAGATCTTCGTCAAAGGTGTTTGTCATGATTTTTTACCGGTTTGATGGCGTCACGCATCCATTGTTGAAGTGCATGTACTGAATGTTCCGAGCGCAGCCCACAGGCAGGATCCAGGACAAGAGGACCTGGTTTGTAACCGCGACTGTTCAGGCCACGCTGTACAGATTCCACCAGGTGTATATCCTCCTCTACAGTCGTTGCCCGGTCCTGACTGGCCAGCCGGCGGACGACTTCGGAATCGGTGCCGTCGATGGTGTACCAGCCTCGCCAGACGGTCACGTGGTCGGTAGACTCGGCGCGCCAATGGTAGGTGTTCAGAATATTGCCCGGATAGACCTGGAAGGAAAACATCGGCCACAGAAACCACGATGAATATTCGCCGGCATGTTCATTGCTGTCCAGATCAATGGGGTAACTCATGCGATCAAGATTGGCAGATGCTGTCGTGTGGCGCAGGCAGTGACCTTGTGGTTGGATATCGTAGGTGTTCGGTTTAATGACACCTGTAGCAAAGGCACGATGGTTGAGCGTGCAGTGGTAGCACTCGGAGTAATTCTCGACCGACACCTTCCAGTTGCAGGCTTCCGGTGTATCGATCCATTCCAGTGGCTGCAGCCTTTCGATATGCGGCACATAGGCCTCGAGCTCTTCCCGTACGCCGGGAAACCAGTCGTCCATGGGGGCGGCATCTGTATCGAGATTTGCGAACACGAAACCGTGAAATACTTCGATGCGTACAGGCGTGAGGCAAATCCGACTGCGATCGAAACCGGGTACCGAATTGACATTCGGCCCGGTGCGCAGTTGACCGTTCAAGGTATACGTCCAAGCGTGGTAAGGGCATACTACCTCGCGGGTATTGCCTTCGCCACTCAACAGTTCGTGAGCCCGGTGCTGGCAGACGTTGTAGAAACCGTGCAGCTCACCCTCCCGGTCGCGTACGCAGAAAAGATTTTCGCCGGCAATGGTAAAGGTGAAGTAATCGCCGGGCTTATTGACGAGCGAGCTGTGGCCGGCAAACTGCCAGGTGCGGGCCAGCAGTCCTGCCTGCTCCAGATGGAAGATATCCGGATCAGTGTAGTAGCGTGCCTCCAGCGAACGGATCGGCTGGGGAGTTGAGTCAGAATCATTCACGGCTTTGGTCCTGTGCGTCGGTATAGAGCCCGAGTTCATGGCGTCGTTCATGAAAACGTTCGACACGTTTCACGATGCGCGTGTTTGATGAGGCGACAACGAATGACAACAGTGCCTCCATTAAAGCGACGGTACCGACTGACGAAGGAAAGAACTGGGGTGTGTCAACGGACACCACAAAACCATGGTCAGAACCAACGATGATGGGAGAGCCGGCGCTGTCGGATACGCCGATGACTTTTACTCCCTGTTCGCGGGCAATGCGCACAGCTTCCACCACTTCGCGACGGTAGGGGCTGCAGGTGATGGCGATGAGCACATCGCGCTGGTCCGCCCAGGCAAGGTCATCGGTGGCGACACTGCCGGCATTGGGTATGGCATGAAAATCCACCATGCCGGTCGAGGCCAGGTAGGTGAAGTTGGCGGCGATGGAATGATTGACCCCGACACCCAGCGTGTACACCCGTCTGGATTTCCAGATCATCTGGCTGGCCGCTTTCAGTTGCTCAACATCAATGCGTGCAAAGGTGTTTTCGATATTAGCGATGGCCGAGCCAACCACGTCGGTATAGAGCGCACCTAGCTTGTCGCCCTTGGACAAGGACTGCAACCAGCGGGCACGGTCCGGGTAGCGGGCGCGTCCCTGGCGAATTTCCTCGCGAAAAAGTTCACGAAATTGATCGTAGCCTTCAAACCCAACCGAACGGGCCATGCGCATGAACGTATTGGGTTTGACATCGGCGGCTTCGGCGATTTCACGAATGGATGACACGCCGACATCATTGGGATTGTCGAGCACATAGGTGGCAGCCTTGCGAAGCTCTGGTGTGAGCTCGGGCCATTGCTCGGCAAGCGCATCGCGGATGGCTTGCGGAGCTGTATTGGAATTGGATGGTACAAATGTATTATTCATGATTGACTAAAATACAATTGTTTGGTTTCATTGTCCAAGACTTTTTAAAAATCAGGATTCCGACATGGTTAGTGAATTCCCAGCTTCGGCCCGCGTCGTAATTGTCGGCGGCGGTATCATGGGATGCGGATTAGCCTATCACCTCGCCCACGAAGGCTGGACTGACATCGTCCTGTTGGAAAAGGCAGAACTGACCTCCGGCTCTACCTGGCACGCTGCAGGTCAGATTACCCACTCCACCTCGAGCATCGGCCTGGGCGCCTGTGTGGATTACAACATCGGTCTCTACGCAGGCAAGCTCGAGGCAGAAACCGGGCAGTCGGTCAGCTGGCATGGCTGCGGATCATTCCGATTGGCCTATACCGAAGATGAAATGGATTGGTTGCGGCAGACGCTTAGTGTGGGCCGCGCATTGCGTTTCAACATGGAACTGGTAACGCCAGCCCGGGTTCGCGAGCTGCATCCATTCTATAACCTGGATGGGGTCATCGGTGCCTTGCACACCCCCGACGATGGTCATGCTGACCCCTCCGGTATCACGCAAGGACTGGCAACCGGAGCGCGGCAACTCGGAGCCCGGATCATTCGTCATTGCCGTGCTACCAACATCACGTGTCTGCCATCGGGTGAATGGCAGGTTGATACGGAGAAAGGCAGCATCACCTGCGAACATGTTGTCAATGCGGGAGGTACCTATGCCCGCCAGATGGGGGAATGGTCCAGCGTACTCATCCCGACCACCTCCATGACCCATCACTATCTGGTCACCGATACGGTGCCCGAATTCCTGGATCTGGAGCGCGAGTTGCCGGTCATCCGGGATGACAAACAGGTCTCGGGCTACATCCGCATGGAGCAGAAGTCGGGTTTGATCGGAATCTATGAGAAAGCCCAGCCCAATGCCGTGTGGCTGAACGAATGCCCGTGGGCTGCCGAGAACGAGCTGTTTGCCGCTGACTATGATCGCATCATGCCGTGGCTGGAGAACGCCATGGGGCGGATGCCGGTTCTCGCAGAGCTGGGAATCAAGCGTGAGGTGCACGGCGCGATTTCGCATCCGCCAGATGGCAATCCACTGATTGGTCCGGC
>JABDKN010000083.1 GCA_013002205.1 Granulosicoccus sp. | reverse complement strand
AGGCAGTAGAAGACTTCCTGCCTCCAGGATTTCAGACCGTGGGCACCCGGCTTGATATCAGCCATATAGCTGCCACGCCGGTAGGGATGCGTGTCATGGCTTATGCTGAGGTCACTGAAGTAGCGGAGCGAAAACTGACATTCAGGGTGTGGGCTGAAGATGAGACTGACCTTATCAGTGAAGGTACTCATGAACGTATTGTCGTTGACCTGGAACGATTCGATAAACGTATCAGCCGAAAGGCTGGTAAAGTCACTCGGTGAGTCCACGCGTTCGTTATGTGCTCTCTACTATGGAGCAACTCAACCGAGGTATTATCGGAGTCGGCCTTCACCCTGGCACGATGAGCACTCAGCCGTCCAGTGGCAGATTCGTCAATTGCGCAAGGGCAATGAACCTGGCATCCCTCCAGTAGCCTGGCACGACATCCGGATGCAGGGCCTGTGGAAGTCCGTGTTGGTCGCGCTCTACTATCCATTCCTCGGGAAGGCCATGGAAACTGTAATCCTGCGTGGGCGCACCGGATTCGTCCTGCGCCAGATGTGATTCGCCGGTCATACGGTGCCGGAAGGCAGGCTGCAGGCCATCGATGAGTGATGGAACAAGCTCGTTTCCTGGTACGTGTTCAGAGCTCACATCGAATTCCCGATTGATCATGAAAGTCACTATCCACTCATGCCGATTGATGCGTCAGGATGAACCAGTCAGGCTCAGCGAGCTTGCCTGTGCGTAGTTGTTCCTGGCTTTCAACTGGTTCCGCAGACCATGACTTTCATTCACCAGATCGCCTCGTGCGCTGATGACTGTGTCGATGATTTCCCTGTCCAGTATCCTGATACGCTCGATCAGCACCTGTCGAGCAGATGACGCGTCATCATTGGATACGACGGTCGATGCCTGTGGCGCTGATTTCAACAGCGTCAGGCGTTTCTGGTCCATTTCACTCAGGGTATCCCACTGTGCGGATCTGGCACTGTCAAGCATGCCCTGCATCAGCGAGACGAGGGATGCCAGCTCGGCGTGGCTCAGCGGAGCCGTCATGCCGTCGCGCGTTCCGGTGAAATCGCCTCCCACGCATCCTGAAGAATTTCAAGGAGATTCTTACAAGTGGAAAATCCTGCAGCATCGTATTTCGCTTGTGACTGGATCAGGGTTCTGACGATATACGAATACAATTCGAATAGATTGCCTGCAAGCTCGTCGCTTTGGTAGTTCAGCAGGCTGGCCTGCAGTTCCTGGACGATGGCAATCGCCTTATCCACACACTGGTGCAGTCGATAGTGGTCATTACTGACAAGATGCTGTTGAGCCATCGCGATCTGGCTCAATGACGCCTCGTACAGAAGACTGATGAGCTGGTGAGGTGTCGTCCCCTCGACCATGCTGACCCGCTTTACTGCCTTATAGGCGTGAACTGTCATTGTTCCTTCTTACCTGATCTAGGACAGGCGGCTTGCCAGGAAGCTGCTTGTCGATTGGAGGTTGGTGACAATCTGGTCCATGGCAGTGAATTGTCGCCGCAGGCGCAGATTGGTCTTTTCAATACGATATTCAAGTCTGTCTATCTGGTTATCTATGGAACTACGTCGCGTGTCGACGCCATCTTCTCGACCGTCGATCACCCCTCCGGCCTTCGTATACTCATCAACCAGGTCCGAAAAGCGTGAAGCCAGGCCTGTGTCCGATCTGGAGAAGGCAGTCACGAAACGGTCTACGCCTGCATCCAGAGCCTCGGTATATTTTGTTTCGTTGATACTCAGTTTTCCAAAACGATCGAAGGTAAAGCCCATGTCCAGCATGGAGGTGCTGTCATCGTTCCCCAGGTCCACCGCCAGCTGAAATGCCTGGCGCATGCGAGTATCGATGCCGCGAGGTAACTGATCACCCTGGAGCTGGGATTGCGACAGGTCATTCAGGGTATCGGTCATCGAGTTGTATTTATTAACGAAGTCATCGACCGACGCACGTAAGCTGGTGGTATCCCTGCTGCTCTCCAGATGCGCCGTACCGGTACCCTTGAGATCCAAAGTAATCCCTTCAATGACATCGCTGACACTGTTACTCGAACTGGTCACGGTGAAGCCATGTACGATCAGGCTGGCGTCCAGTGCTTTTGTGATTTCGCTGAAATTGGAACCCGGACCATCTTTTTTACCGCCGCCTTTTTTACCGCCAGAACTGCTGAGTTCAATTTCGCCTTCGGTACCCGAGTTCCGTGCTGTCAAGACCAGGCGAGTACCACCATCGACGTTGATGATGCTGGCTGATACGGAATTGTTGGTTTTCAGATCGTTGATTGCATCCCGCATGCCTTCAAGTGTATCGTTCGTATCGTCGATCGTCAGGTCGAAACTCTCATCACCAACGGTAAAGGTGGTGGAACCCTGTGCCACCCTGGAAGTTGCGCTGGCATAGGCCTCGCTGGCCAGTCGGTGGTGGGTGGCAAGCGACAATACTTCAATGTCTACCGATTCAGGTACCTGGCCACCGGTGGAGGTTGCCGTGAAGACTTCCTCATCATCGCTGGAAGCCACGAAGGCACCCAGGTCCGAATTGCTGTCAAGCTTTTTAACCGACGTCTGAAACGCGGTGAGCGCACTTTTGACTGAACCATAGGCGCTCAGCTCTACGTCGAGAGCCTCGCGTTTCTGGTTCAGCGCTGTGACGGGTTGCCGTTCTATCTGGTCCAACTGGGACAGGATACTTTCGATATCAATGCCCGACCCTACACCTGCCGCTGTTAACATGGCCTAACCTCTCTGACTAGCAATGGCGGACCCGGGTTTTACCCCGGGCCTGCGTCAGCTAACCTGGAGTCCTACTAGCCCAGGAGCTGCAGCACACTCTGCGGTGCAGAGTTAGCCTGCGATACCATTGCGTTGCCTGCTTGTTGCAGAATTTGCGCACGTGTCATGTTGGCTGTTTCAACTGCAAAATCAGCGTCCATGATTCGGCCACGAGCAGCAGCCTGATTTTCTACACCGACCTGTAGATTGTTGATGGCACTTTCAAAGCGACTCTGTACCGCACCGAAATCGGCTCTGGCAGAGGTAATGACGCCGATCATCGTATCGATGGCGGCCATGGTTGACTTTGAACCTGATACTGTATTGATGTCCAATGAATTTCCGGAAGCATCCTCGAGGCCTTCCACCTTTTTCAGGTTGATTGACAGAGTATCCTCACCGCCGGAGCTCGTATTCGCCCCTACCTGGAAAACAATGGTTGAGTCCGCTGCTGCGGAGCCGGATCCTGTTCCTGAAGTATTCAGTACCGCGACACCGTTGAATTTTGTGGTTTCGGCTATTCGACTTATTTCACTGTTCAGGGCCTGGAATTCTGCATCAAGATTGGATCGGTCACTGGCCGAGTTTGTTCCGTTGGCTGATTGCACCGCAAGTTCACGCATGCGCTGGAGCATGTTGTTGACTTCCTGTAAACCACCTTCAGCCGTCTGAGCCAGTGAGATACCATCATTGGCGTTGCGGATCGCGACGTTCATGCCACGGACCTGCGTGTTCATGCGTTCGGCGATCGCAAGGCCGGCAGCATCGTCTTTCGCGCTGTTCACGCGAAGACCAGAACTCAGGCGTTGCATGGAAATCATCAGTGAGCCTTGTGAGCGGTTCAGATTCCTCTGTGCCGTCAAAGACATTACATTGGTGTTAATCGTTTGTGCCATTTTTATAAGTCCTCGTAGGGAGTCCTTGTTTCTATGTGATGTGGCACCTTCTCCTCAAGAAGCCCACCTGAATGGACCTTGCACACATACATGCTGTATCGGAATCCCCTCTTGAAGCCTGAGAGGATGAAATTGGAATTTGCTCGATAAGCAGGTATGAATCACATATTTTATTGGCGCATTGGATAACCAGTTCAGACTACAGAATATTTATGAGAATGAACGGGTTACATGCATTCACCGGTGTACCAGAGCTCTCATGTATATCCCGTCCAGCTTGTGTCACTATCGTGCCATGAAACCTGTATCGGTCACGGCATGGTCGCTCTTGTACGGGAGAAAGTAACACTCGTCACAGAGTGTTAAAAGACAGGGCAGGTGTAGTGAATCAACCCGAAGTCTGTCACATATAGTTGAACAGGGTCAGGCCTTCGACCCGGACAAACATTTTTTGCATTATTTCCAGTGAACTGGCCTTGTTCTGCAGTGATGTCACGGCTTCTGCAATATCCACATCTTCGATATCCGTGCGTGATATTTCCAGCTGCAACGACATACTGGCGTTCTCCTCGCGACCACTGTCGATACTGTTGAGGCGATTGCCGATTTTCGCTCGTGCAGTATTGAGATGATCCAGTGAATTGTCGATATTGAGCAGGGTCTCGTTCAGTTTCTGCTGAAACTGCGCTCTGTCGGCTGCTGTTTCCTGAGTCGTCGTGAGCGCATCACTGAAGAGGGACACGGTGGAGAATACATCCTGGTTTGCGCTGGGCAGAATATCGAAACTGTCGCCGACTGCCGGTGTTCCGATGATGTTGGTGCTGATACCGGCGAATTCGATCTTTGCGCGCGATTGATAGGCTACACCGGTTTGTACGGCAGTGCCCGAATCCAGATCGATGATGTCGAACTGGTTTGCCGAGGTAAACTCGATACGGTATGGCGTACTGTCATACAGCGTCCTGTCGGAAACGCTTCCAGTAGAGACGAGTCCGGTTCCGGTGTTTGCACTCGATGCGCTGACGCTGAAGTCTCCATTGCCATTGCGTATGCGCATGAAGACATCAGCCCCGGAATCGGCGATGGAGATTGTCCGTCCGAGTCCAACCGAGGTCGACAGTGCATCATCACTGCCACTGTAGGTGACAGGTACACTACGTGCGAAGGGACGGCTTTGTGTGTTACTGCCCGAGAACAGGTAATCGCCATTGCTGTCCCTGGTGTTGGCCAGGTCAAACAGTTCATCGAGCCGCAGTCGCACTTCCGAGTCGATGGTGTTGCGAGTCATGTCGTCATGCGATCCGTTGTTGGATGAGAGCACGAGTTCGCGGATATGGTTCAGCGCGTTGATCGTGCCGGTGATAGTGGACTCTTCCAGTGTGAGTCTGGATTCGGCGGTCAGGGAATTTCTCTCGTACTGCGCAAGTCGGCTCGAGGTTTCAGCCATACTGATCAGACTGGCAGCCTGGGCCGGGTTGTCTGAAGGGCGGTTGATTTTCTTGCCCGAGGCTATCTGTTCCTGGACTTCCGCCATACCGTACTGCAGGTTCATGATGTCCCGAGCCATCTTGGTCATCATCAGGTTCGATGGGACGCGGTTATCAATCATCGGATGGCACTCAGCACAGACTGGAACAGGGTATCAGCGGTGGCAATGATCTGTGCCGAGGCCTGGTAGGCCTGCTGGTAGCGGGTGAGATTGACGGCTTCCTCATCCAGGTTGACGCCCTGTGTCCCTTGTTTTCGATCCACCGCGTTGCTCAACAGAGACTCCAGCGCATCTGTGCGGGTTTCTGCGGCTCTCGTGTTGGCACCCACGCGAGCGACCACGGTTCCGTAGGCATCGTTGAAGGTGTTGTTTCCATCGACGCTGGCTTCCTGCTGCAACGTTGCCAGTTGCAGTCCATTGGCATTGTTACCGCGTCCGCGCAGGTTCGGTTCGACATGATGCGTATCGCCAGGTATGGGCTCGCCTGAAAGACTGATCTCCCACCCGTTGACGGTGATCGGGCTGTTCTCAGAATAGGTGACTCCGGCGGTGATCACCGTGCCGGATCCGGCGTCCACTATGTCGAAGGTATTGGCAGAGGTGAAGATGAAATCGATCGGGTCATTGAATGTTGCGACATTGATGTCTGTGACACGTGCGTCGCTGATTCTACTGTCGCCGAGATTGGCGATGGCGGATGAAGTGGCGAGTGGGCTGGCAAGGGCCAGTTTGGCCGGGTCTGTCAACAGCGCGTTGAATCCACCCGAGGCGCGCGAGGTGGCTGAGAGAACAAAAGTATCGCCATCAACAGGGGAGCCGGTCATGCTCACACTCAGGCCATCGAGCACCAGGGGTATGGTACCCGATGTTACGACACCATCCGAACTGCGTGTCGCTGTCAGTACACCCGCATCGAAACGCAGCAAGTAGTCGCTGCCCTGCAATGCGCTGGTGTCGTCAATGGTTGCGTCGATCATGCCGGTGCCTGAATTCCGGTTGCTCGAATACGCCTGGGGAAGAGGGGTCCCGAACAGTTCACTGCCTGCATCGGCATTCAGATCAAGCCCCAGTGCATGCTGCTGGTTCAGCTGGTCAGCCATGACGATCGCCAGGCGACCTATCTCCTGCATGGTGGGGTGCAGGGTCGTAGTTGCGAACTCGTGCAGGCCGCCAATTTCACCACCCTGAATGCGTGGACTGATATCCTGCTTCAGCACATCATTGCCAATCTGGATTTTCAGCCTGTCCGGATAGAGATCGTGTTGCTCCGCTGTCATGGACTGTGCTGTGCCGTTGACCACGAGGCTGATGCCTTTGCCGATGAATACATTCGTGGCCCTGTTCTTCTCTTCCACGGTATCGATGTCGATGAGTTCCGAAAGCTCGGTGATCAACTGGTCACGTTGATCTTTCAGGTCATCAGATGCCTTGTAGGTGGTGGAGCTGTGCACTGCCATGACCCGGCGATTCAACTCCGCGATGCTGATAGCCAGTGAGGCAGCTTCATCCACCGCCTGGCGGGTACGGTCGTTGACCTCTGCCTGCGTGCTGTCGAGCTCGTCCTGCATGGTCTGGAATCGCGTGGATAGCCGTTGTGCGCTGTCAATCACCACTTCCCTGTTGGCGATGGAAGAGGGGTCATTGTTGGCATCATGTATCGAGTTGAACAGGTGATTGATGGCGGGGGTGATGCTCAGGGATTCGTCAGCAACCAGTGAATCTATTTTTGAGGCCAGGTTGTGGTAGGTTTTCTGCTGGGTGAGAGTGCTGGTGGCATCGTTCACCTGGACGGTGGCAAACTGGTCCTGCACACGTTCGATACTCTCAATCTTGACGCCCTGACCCACTTCCATGTACTTCAGGCGGTCATCGCCCTGCGCCGTGAAGTTGACCCGTTGCCTGGAGTAGCCTTCGGTATTGACGTTGGCGATATTGTGCGATGTCGTGTTCAGTGCACGCTGGAAGGCAAAAAGCGCCGACTTTCCGGTATTGAGCAGGTCACTCATAGCGGTAGCGGATGGCTCTGGATCTGGTTCATGACAGATATGGCCTTTTCTGCGTAGTCAGGATCTGTTGCGTAACCTGCTTTGTGCAATTCCCTGAGGAAGCGTTCAGGATCGCCAGCGTGTTGCAGCGCCGTCGAATAGCGGGGATTGTCGAGCAGGAAACTGGCAAACCCGTCCACCGCATCGGCCGGATCTTCATAGATCTTGAAGGCCGCCTGTTGCTTGACGGCTACGCCATCGACAAATTCGGTGGTCGTCGTTACTGTGGAGGCCTGTGACGAGGACGTTGCCTTGATGCCGAACAGGTTATGTGAGGAGACGCCGTGCTGATCCCTGATCATGGATTTGCCCCAGCCGGTTTCCAGCGCGGCGATGGCGAGCACGGCTGCAGGACTGGTACCGAGTTTCCTGGCATTGCGTCGCGCATGTGGTAATAACGGCTCGATAAAGCTCTGGCGCTCCGAGATTTTCCTGAACAGAGCGGGCTCGCGCCACAGACTGGACACCACACCCGGGCCGATTGCCGTGCCTGCGGAGGTGTCCCCGGCATTCATTGCACCGAACAGGCTGCCAGTTGCCGAGGTGTTCCCGGTCGACAGATTGTCACGATCCGCTGTCCTGTCGCTGCGGATATCCTGTGCCAGCTCGCGTATCCTGATCGTGTCCTCCGCGGACAGAGAACTCGTTGCTGCCGGGCCTGCGAGAGAGGAGTCGCCAGCGGTTGCTGGTCGGGCGGTCACAGTTGCCGATGCGGCTGCTTGTCCAGGACTTATCTGTGACAGAATCTGTTCTGCCACTCCCAGTCCGCCTGAGTCCATCAGGGTGGCGGCCAGCTTTTCATCGAGCATGTCATCGTACAGGGCCCGCTCGTTCGACGCACCCTCGGACAGGGTTGTCTTGCGCATGCCCTTCAGCATGTTGTGAATCAGCAGGGATTCGAACTTGTGCGCAGCCTCTACCGCCCTGGCATGCTCTGCAGAATCAGTGCCGGCGGGTTTCTCTGTCGCTACCGGGTTCCGCTTGCCCACAGGGGCAGGCACCGTGCGCTGAATCTGTATCAGCGCGCTGAGCTTCCCACTTGGCGAGGTGAGATCTGACATCAGATGACGATCAACTGGGCGCGAAGTGCACCAGCCTGCTTGAGCGCTTCCAGTATGGCGACCAGGTCTCCGGGGGCGGCACCGACGCTGTTGATGGCCTGTACGATATCAGACAGAGTGGTACCGCGCTCCAGTTCGAACATGCGGGTGTCCTCTTCGCTCACCTCTATGTCGGAGCGCGGTGTCACGACAGTTTCGCCGGCGGCCAGGGCGTTGGGCTGACTGACCTGCACATCCTCCCTGATGGTGACTGTCAGGCTTCCGTGAGTGACTGCGGCTGGCCCTACCGTGACGTGACTGCCGATGACGATTGTTCCGGTGCGTGAATTGACGATAATCTTGCCTGCACCCTGTCCCGGTTCCACAATGATCTCTTCCAGGTAGCCGACGAATGCCACGCGTCTCGAGGTGTCCTGTGGTGCTCGCACGGAGACTGAAACAGGATCCAGGGCCTTCGCCTCAGTGGTTCCAAGCGCACTGTTGATGGCATCGACCAGTCGTCGCGCTGTCGTGAAGTCCGGCTCATGCAGATTGAATACTACTCGTTCGCTGTCTGCGAATGGATTGGGAACAGCGCGCTCGACCATGGCACCTGACGGTATCCGGCCAACGCTGGGCACATTGATGGCAAGCGATGATCCGTCTGCACCGGAAACACCCAGGCCACCCACGGCCAGGTTGCCCTGTGCTATGGCATATACCTCGCCGTCGGCTCCGCGCAGCGGGGACATCAGCAGGGTTCCACCGCGCAGTGATTTCGAATTTCCGAGTGAAGAGACGGTGATGTCGATCTTCTGGCCAGGCTTGGAGAAGGGCGGTAGAACGGCGTGAATGGAGACAGCGGCCACATTCTTGGGCTGTATCTTGACCGCAGGCGGGACCGTTATCCCGTACTGGGTGAGCATGCTGCGCAGGCTCTGCTCGGTAAAGGATACCTGGGTGGTCTGGTCGCCGGTACCATCCAGACCCACGACCAATCCATAGCCCAGCAGTGGATTGTCGCGCACGCCGGCAATGCTGGCCAGGTCCTTGATGCGCTCGGCGTGGGAGGCGAAGCTTATCAACAACAGCAGGCACAGGGTGGATACCCTGCAGCGCAGCCGGCATGTCCGGAACCGGGAAGTAGACGTTCTCATAAGGTACGACTCCATGACACAGGCTCCATGTCTCATTCGTTGAACTAGAACGGCCACACGGCGCTGTTGAAAAAGCGCGTCAGCCAGCCGGCCCGGTTGCTGTCGGCGAGCAGTCCGGTACCGCCGTAGCTGATACTGGCTGCTGCAATCTGATTGGACTGGACAGTGTTCTGCGGCGTTATATCCGCAGGCCGAATCAACCCCGATACCTTGACCACCTCGCTTCCCTGGTTCAGCGTCAGTCGCTTTTCACCGCGAATCCACAGATTGCCGTTTGACAGCACCTTGTCGACCACTACCGCTACACTGCCATTCAGGCGATTACTCTGGCTGCTGTCTGCGGTGCCGGCAAAGTCCGAACTGGCCGTGATGTCGTTGGCCAGAATTTCCCGTCCACGTGCTGTCGCAGCTCCGCCGAAGAGTGTCGGGCTGGGCAGACCTATGGTCGTGCCCTTGTTGGCACTGGTACTGGCGGACTTGGTGGCATCCGTTCTCTCATCCAGGATGACGATGATCACATCGCCGACCCGCCGGGCACGTATGTCTTCGAAGAAAAACCGGTTGGTGCTGGCCTGGTAGATGGCACCATTGGGTTCGGCGGAGACGATCGTGATATCCGGTTCTGCTGGTGCGAAGGCTGGATCCGCCACCGGCGTTACTGCGCAACCGGTGAACAGACCACCGGCGAGCAGGGTCAGCAGAGCCAGCAATGAGTATCGCCTGCCCATTGATTCAGAAGGTCGGGGTTCAGAAGGTCGGACCATGGTGATCATGAGTCAACGCCTACAGGTTATTGTTGATGTACTGCAACATGCCATCGGTGGTGGATATGGCTTTCGAGCTGATCTCGTACGCTCTCTGCGTTTCGATCATGCTGACCAGTTCCTCCACCACGTTGACGTTGGATGTCTCAACCGAACCCTGGATCAGCGTTCCAAGCCCGGCAATTCCCGCCTGCCCCTGGAGTGGAGCACCACTGGCTGCAGTTTCCTGATACAAATTGCCACCCTTTGCCTGCAGGCCGGAAGGATTGATGAAATCGGTCAGAGTGATGACGCCCAGCTGTGCAGGTGTTGCGGTACCCGGTACGGAGGCCGTCACCGTCCCATCCTGGCCAATGGTGATTCCGGTTGAATTCTCGGGTACGGTGATGCCCGGCTGCAGGATGTAGCCTGTGGCCGTGACCATCTGGCCCTGGCTGTCGACCTGGAAGGAGCCGTCTCGCGTGTACTCCACCGTACCGTCCGGTGTCAGCACCTCGAAGAAGCCACGACCCTGAATGGCAAGATCCATTTGATCGTCGGTGCGTGACAGATTGCCCTGTGTAAACAGCTTTTCAGTTGACACCACGCGTACGCCGGTCCCGGTACTCAGGCCCGATGGCAATTGCGTATTCTGTGAGGACTGCGCACCGGGTTGTCTGACGGTCTGATACAGAAGGTCCTGGAAGACGGCGCGATCCCGTTTGAAACCCGTCGTATTGGTGTTGGCAAGGTTGTTCGAGATGACCTGCATGCGCGTCTGCTGCGCATCCAGTCCGGTCTTGGCGGTCCATAGGGCTCCATTCATGGTGATTCTCTTTATTCGGTGATGGTCAGGTAGGGCATATCATCTGTCCCGGAGTACGGGGCGTGGCTCATATCAGCAGTAGTTTGTCCAGGATGGTTGTTCAATTCATCTTCAACAGTTGGGCTGCGGAAACATCGTTGTCCTCTGCTGCGGACATCAGCTTCACCTGCGTTTCGAACTGTCGCGATAGCTCGATCATCGTGACCAGTGCCTGGACCGAATTGACGTTGCTGGACTCGAGAGACTCCGTTGCGAGCTTTACCTCGGCATTTGCAGGTTCCACACCGTTGTTGCTGATGAACAGGCCGCGAGGGTTTCTTTCCAGTGAATCGCGTTCCGGATTGACCAGTTTGATGCGATCCATGACGACCAGTTCACCGGCTCCCTGTCCCAGCGGCCTGATGGTTACCGTCCCGTCGGTGCCTATCATCACCTCCTCATACGCAGACAGGGTGATCGGTCCACCATCACCCAGCACGGGGTCGCCTGCTGAAGTGACCAGCAGGCCTTGCTCGGTTACTTGCAGGTTCCCGTTACGTGTGTAGGCCTCTGTGCCGTTGGTATCCTGGACGGCAATGAAACCATCTCCGTTGACGGCAATGTCAAGGGGTACTCCGGTACTCATCAATTGTCCGGGTGTATGATCTACACCCATGCGATGATCCTCGCCATAAACTCGCCCGGGATTGCCCGGACCGTAGACGGGCATGGCCTTGAAGTTGTCGATATCCGCCTTGAAGCCTGTGGTGTTCAGGTTTGCCAGGTTGTGGCTGTTACTGGCCTGTTTATGCATGACCTGGCGAGCGCCGGACATGGCGAGAAAGATCATCTTATCCATGCGTTACCCCGACTAGCGCCTGATATTGATGACGGTCTGGGTCAGCGTGTCACCGGTACTGATCACCTGCGCATTGGCCTGGAAACTTCGCTGTGCTCCGATCATCGAGACGAGCTCCTGCGTGATATCCACATTGGAGCCTTCCAGCGAACCGGCTTGCAGTTGACCAAGACTGGCAGAACCTGGCTCACCGGTAGCGGGTTCCCCGGAGGAGAACGTTTCCGTCCAGCTGGTATCGCCGATCTGTCGCAGACCCTGCAGGTTGGGAAAGGTCGTCAGGGTGATCTGCCCCATGGTTTTCGCCTGGCCGTTCGAAAAACGACCGAAAATGATGCCCCCCGGGTCGACGTCAAAGTCCTCGAGCCGCCCCGCTGCGTACCCATCCTGAACGACCTTGTTGACACCGAATGAGTTGTCGAACTGCGTCAGTTCCTGCAGTTGGAAGGTCAGGCTCATCGGTTCAGCATTCGAGACAGGCGTGTAGGTATTCGTGGTGAAGTCGCCTCCTGGTGATCCGTTGACTGACTGCACGAGCCCGGAGGTATCGAAAACCAGCTCATCGCCACCCACCTGGCTGATCTCCACACCATCGACGTAGGTAAAGGTGGACCAGGTATTTGGCGCATCCTTGTGAAAGTAGACATTGGCCAGCTGCGCAGAGCCCAGCGAGTCATACACCGTGGTGGAGGTCGAGAAATTGAAAGTGCTGGCATCCGTGACATCGAAGGGCGGTAACACCGGGTCCTTGATATCCAGATTCATCGATAACTCGACGGTGGTAGAGGCTCTGGGTTGCAGATCCGAATAGTCGATTCTCAGGTCATCTGCAATCGGTTCGATCTGATCCAGATTGTTGGTACGATAACCGGTCAGGCGATTGCCCGAGGCATTGACGATGAACCCCTCACGATCCAGCGCGAAATTCCCCGCTCTCGTGTAGATCGGACTGCCGTTGTCCATCAATCTGAACATGCCGAGTCCCTCGACAGACAGGTCCAGATTATTGTTGGTGAAGGTAGTGTCACCCTGGTGGAATTCCTGGGTAATGCCGGAAATTCTCACACCCTGTCCGACGGCCGGATTAGTTGCACCAAAGGTGCTTACCGCATATACATCTGCAAACGATGCGCGAGATCGCTTGAATCCGGTCGTGGCATTATTGGCGATATTGTTGGAAATCGTTTCCAGCTGCGTCGAGGCAGCATTGATACCCGTCAGGGCGATATCAAATGTCATGGTTCTGTTCCGTATTGTTGTAGGTATTGGCGAGCATTACTGCTGCTTGCGGATCTGGCGAACATCATCCAGCGTCAGTGTGTCACCGAGTGTCGTGTTCAAGGTGGTCTTGCCGTTGCTGCCGAATTCAACGGAGTCGACGATCCGCGCGCTCAGCACGGTAGCCGACTGATAGGTTTCACCGTTTCCGGATACGATGTTGGCAGTGTACTTGCCGGCTGGCAGGCGATCACCATCACCATCGTTTCCGTTCCAGGTAAAATCATGCCTGCCAGCCTTGAACTCGCCAAGATCGATCTGCCGGACCTGAGCACCGGATGCATTCAGTATGTTGAGCTTTACATCGGAGGAGGAGGCGCCCAGATCAAACCTTCCGCCGGTGGTGCCCTCTTCATCCAGCGTCAGGGACGGGGACTCGATCAAAACTTCCTGACCCACCAGTTGAGCCGACTGCAGGGTTTGCCCCACTGAATAGGTCTGGGCGAGATCCTTCATGGACTCTTCCATGGCCTCTATACCGGCCACGGTACTGAACTGGGCCATCTGCCCCAGGAATTCGCCGTTGTCCATGGGCTTCATCGGGTCCTGATGCTTCAGTTGCTGCATCATCAGTTCCAGAAACTCGTCCTGCCCAAGCTCCTTGGTGTACTTCTGTTCACCGACTGGATCCTGTGCATACTTCTCGGTCAGTGTTGCTGCTGCGATATTCATGATGATTACCTGCTAGTGTCCTGTTATCCGGTTCGATCCGCCCAGTTGCATCTGAGTCAATAATTGTTGCTGCTGAGGTTCAGGGTCAATTGCCCATTTTCAGTGTCTGCAGCATCAGCTGCTTGACACTTGAGAGCAGGTCTACGTTGCTCTGGTAGCTGCGCGTGGCAGCCATCATATTGGCCATCTCCTCGATACTGTCCACATTGGATGAAAAGATGTAGCCGTCCTCGTTGGCCAGCGGGTGGCCGGGTTCATAGCGCTTTTCCGGTTCGCGTGCGGACTCCACGATTCCCATGGTCCTGACACCGCCAATCTGCTCATCGAGCATCGCGGCAAAGACAGGATGGCGGGCGCGGTAGGCCTCTTCGGGACTTGACGCAACCGAGTTGGCGTTGGCCAGGTTACTTGCCGTGGTATTGAGTCGCAGGTTCTGCGCGCGCATGGCGCTTCCTGCTATGTCAAATATACTCTGTGCCATGGCTATTCTCCCTTGAGTGCTCTGATGAGACCGTTGACCCGACTATTGATGAATTCCAGGCTGGCCTGGTAACGGATCGTGTTTTCTGCAAAACGTGCCTGCTCCTGATCCTTGTCTACCGTATTCCCGTCCAGTGCTGCATTGGCAGGCTCGCGATACATGATCTCGGGATTGATGCTGGTGCCGGTACCCTTCAGGTGCCGGCTAT
>JABDKN010000067.1 GCA_013002205.1 Granulosicoccus sp. | reverse complement strand
CCTTAGAGCTATGCCAAGCTTATCAATTTACTCATAAAAACTCTGCCCAGAGCGTATCATACCTCTCAGTCCCCGGACATAGAAGTGGAAGATTCATGAACTCCCCACTAATTGACTGGGATAGAGTGAAATTTGACTTTACTCAGACAGCTAACCCGGACTATTCACAAAACGCCAACTCGGTTCATTGGAAGGCCAGCCCCGCAGACCCTTCGTTCATGGCCGCGGTAGTTGATGAGAGAATGAAGGCCGTGCCCATCGGCGTGCCCGGTGAGTTGTTAATCGGTGGCACCAAGATTGTACAGGGGTATCTCAACGATCCTGAACAAAGCCGGAAACATTTCATACCCGATCCGGCAACCTCAGGTGCAGCAGTATTCAGAACTGGTGATCGAGTGCGGATACGCTCTGACGGGCAGCTTGAATTCCATGGCCGACTGGACGACCAGGTGAAAATCAGAGGCTTCCGCACGGAACCGGCGGAAGTCGAATCAGTGCTGGGGTCTCATCCCGATGTGGCTGACGCGTTGGTAACGGTCGCGGTAGATGAACACGGTGACACCACGCTAAATGCTTACGTCGTGGGCAAACCAGGTAGCAATATATCAAGTACGACTGTTATGAAATACATGCGCCAGCAAGTACCTTTCTACCAGGTACCACAAGCTATTCAAGTACTGGATCGGTTCCCGTTGAATCGAAATGGCAAGGTAGACCACAGCATGCTACCCGCTATCAACTTGCGTACCAGGATTCACGAGACTGCCGTTGAGCATATCGATGAGGTTGGCCGGAGCGTTATCGCAATCGTTGGCGAGGCTCTCGGCGCTGAAGTTTGCCTGAGTGACGACTTCTTTGCGTTGGGTGGCGACTCGCTTTCAGCTATGCGAGTCGTAGTGAGAATCCAGGAACTCTGCGGTCCGGCGTTCACTATAATCGAATTCTTCGATCACTCCGGTATCGAGGCGTTGATCGAACGGGTGCGATTACATATGGAATCAGTGGAAACTGAGGAGTGAGATCACGCGCTACGAGCGGTTCTACCAGTGCTGGTCCAGCAATATGGGCCCGGCCGGACTTTCGGGAAAGTAAGCCATGGTCGCGCAATGGCGGCCGTCCCCCAGCACCAGTTCAGTGAAACCATTGTCAACATACAGATCCATCGACAGTAGCACGGAGTCACCTTCCACCTGGATCTCCAGTGCAATGGTCGAGTCGGTGTCAAATGACGACAGCAGCAGACCATGCTCAACATGCTGCTTATCACGATGCAGGCCAAGCATCAAACCTCTGGCCTGGCTGTCCAGCCAGATGACATAGTTCGCTTTTTCTTCACCAAACAGGCAGATTGCCAGATGTTCGCCTCGACTCAACGCGACTGTCAATGACAATCGATAGACACCTGAGCCGGGCCTGGCCACGCGTCGCTGGGCATCGATCGGGATAAAATCAGCGTCGCACAGTAACGGAAACTCATGACAAACCTCTGATGGCACGCGCTGCAACAACACCGCTCTTGGCGCCGTCTTTACGTCGCCTTGCGTGCTACGCCCGTGATACTCGATATTCAGTGACAGATCGCGCGGCAAGGTGAGCAGTCCGCGATACCGTTGTGTTGGCACCTGGTTGGCGTACAGCCAGTTGCTGCCCCAGGCGAGCACGCGCGGTGGCTGGCCTTGACGGCCGGCAAAGGACTGCGCTGCGTAGTAGTCGCGTCCGTGGTCGAGCCAGTGAGCAAAGCCGTTTGCCGAGGAGGCACTGTCACGATCGAGTTCAAAACGCTCACCATCGAAATCACCAATGAAGTATTGCGTAGCGCTACCTTCTTCCGTACCCGCTGGCCATATACCCACGATCAGTACCCACCTGCTATGTCCATCGGGTGCATAAACTTCAACCAGGTCGGGACATTCCCAACCTATTGCTTCACTGGCGCCCAGACCCGCACCAAACTCACTGGCAAATCTCCAGTTGACGTGATCGACGGAGACGAAAATACCGACGCTCCTGCCCAGCGTAACCACCATGATCCAGCTCGCCGAGGGTGCATGCCAGAACACCTTTGGATCACGGAAATCCCGACGCTTTTCGCTGTTGCCCAACACCGGATTGTCGGGCTCATGATCAAAGCGCTCGAGCGCACGGTCAGCCCGAACCAGACACTGAGTCTGCAACGCGTGATCGCCAGGCACCTCCAGGTGGGCGGTATAGTAAATAGCAACATCACCGTCCGGCAGGAACACCGCACTACCTGAATAACACTGTCCCAGGGAATCGGGATACAACGCAACAGGAAGTTCCTGCCAGTGCACCAGGTCATTGCTGACGGCGTGACCCCAGTGCATTGGACCATGCACCGTCGCGTGAGGGTTATATTGATAAAATGCGTGATAACGGCCATCGATCAGAATCAGTCCGTTCGGATCATTGATCCAACCGGAGTGCGGACTGAAGTGACAGGCAGGACGCCACAGCTCCTGTGTGTCCGAGGTGTCACGGGTGAGCACCCCTGGCCCAGAGGAACGAGTCGACGAGTTCGCCTTCTGACCACTACCTTCCCACCGACTCGCGTCGACCGATAGATCGTCCGTACCGCTCACGGGTTATTCATCCAGATGATGTCCAGGTCCGGTTGTCGTGGATCGATGCCTGCAGACACAAAAGCCGCAGCTTACCTTAACCGCGTTCCTTCAGACATTACGCCAAAAGATGCAAAGTCCGTGCATTTTTCCCAGCTCAACGGCTCACCGACTGATTCCGGGAACCTTCCAGCGTCCGCGTGCGGCGCAAGGCGATCACGGCCAGTTAGCTCGATGCTGCCGTCGCCGGGTGTTGACCGAAGGTTTATCAAGCCGTACTGTGACCGAGGAGAAGGCATCACAGCAACACACACAAGGAGAGACCGATGAGACAAAAACACCACAAAAGCCGGACGCAAGCTATCGTCAAGCAGGCACTAACCGCTGCTGCCATTGCCGGCGGCACACTTTTTACCGGCTCGGTTCAGGCAGCAACCGACCTGAGCCTCTGGTACCACGGTGCCGGTAATGAGGTCGAGTCGAACATCATCAACCAGATCATCAGCGATTTCAATGCCAGCCAGTCCGACTGGACAGTCAGTATCCAGTCCTTTCCACAGGAATCCTATAACGATTCAGTAGTGGCTGCCGCGTTAGCGGGCAGCCTGCCAGATATTCTTGACGTAGACGGGCCGGTGATGCCCAACTGGGCCTGGGCAGGTTATCTCCAGCCCTTGCCCATCAGTGAAGAGCAAATCGCCGATTTCCTTCCCGGAACCCTGGGCTTCTGGAACGATGAGCTCTATTCTGTCGGGCTGTGGGATGCGGCGGTAGCGCTGGTGACCCGGCAATCGATTCTCGATGAATTCGGACTGCGAAAGCCAACTCTTGCAGAGCCTTGGACAGCCGATGAGTTCAACGACGCACTGGCAGCGATCAAGGAAAGTGGTAAATACGAGTATCCGCTGGATCTCGGTATGGCCTGGACCGGCGAGTGGTACCCCTATGCGTTCAGCCCGTTTCTGCAGAGCTTTGGTGGCGACCTGATTGATCGTGACACCTACCGGAGTGCTGAAGGTGTACTCAATGGCGAGGCTGCCCTGGCCTTCGGCGAATGGTGGCAGGGCCTGTTCAAGAATGACCTGGCACCGGGTACCAGCCAGGATCCTGCTGACCGTGACAGTGGCTTCCTGGAAGGAAAATACGCCATGGCCTGGAATGGCAACTGGGCTGCGGTACCGATGCTCGACACCTTTGACGACGTGTTGTTCCTGCCGGCTCCGGACTTTGGCAAAGGTCCGGTAATCGGTGCTGCATCCTGGCAATTCGGAATTTCCGGAGATACCGAGCATGCCGATGGTGCCGCCAGTTTTATAGAATTCGCCGTGAATGACAAATACCTGGCGGCCTTTTCAGATGGCATTGGCCTGATACCCTCCACACCGGGTGCTGCCGCCTTGACCACCAAATACGCTGAGGGTGGTCCGATGGCCGTGTTCTACGAGCTCAGTGAACAGCAGGGCCGGGTTCGTCCGGTTACCCCCGGCTATGTGGTGCAAGCCAAAGTATTCGAAAAGGCACTGGCCGATATTGCCAATGGCGCTGATGTAGCCGATACGCTGGATTCTGCGGTGGATGAGATCGAGATCGACATCAAGCGTAACGAAGGCTACGGCCACGATTAGACACAGCAGCAATGACCATAGTTGAGCGTTTGTTCGCCTGAAGATCGATGGCCGACTCGAAGCTGACACGGTCAAATCGTACCGGCTGGCTCATGTCATTGCCGGGCTTCACTCTGGTGGCGCTGTTCATCATCGTGCCGTTCTTCTTCGCCTTTGGCCTGTCGATGACCAATCAGCGTCTGGTTTCCCCCAACCCGACGAAATACGTCGGGTTGGAGAATTATCGCCAGATGCTCGACATTGCACTCGTGACCCTGCAACCCGAACGCGATGCATCGGGTACGGTGATACGCGATGATGAGGGTACTATCCAGTACCCTCGCCTGCGCCGACTGAGCCGCAGTGACCCAGCGTTCGAACGCTACAAGGGAATGCGCGAGTGGTTCGGCTGGCAATCGGGCGAGTCGCACAAGGCTGTCGTGGTCCGCGACCCGCTGTTCTGGATCGCGCTTCGCAATACCCTGCTGTTCGTGCTGGTGGTAGCACCGGTTCAAGGCGGTATCGCTCTGGGTCTGGCATTACTGGTTAACCAGAAACTGCGCGGCATCAATGCGTTTCGCACGATCTACTTCATGCCGGTCGTCGTGTCGATCGTCGTGGTCTCATTGCTCTGGCGTTTTATCTATGACGGCAATGACGGGCTACTGAACAATCTCCTGGATACCCTGAGCTTCGGTGCAATTCCAGGGGTCGACTGGCTGGGTAATCCGTCGACAGCCCTGGGTGCCATCATGGCGATGTCCATCTGGCAGGCAGTGGGTTTTCACATGGTGATCTGGTTGTCAGGTTTGCAGACCATCTCACCAACACTCTATGAAGCGGCTGATATCGAAGGTGCGAGCAAGTGGCAGGCATTCCGATACGTCACCTGGCCGGGGCTCAGAAACACCGCAGTTCTGGTAATCATCGTGATTACGATGCAGGCATTCGCACTGTTTGCGCAGATCGATGTCATGACCAACGGTGGGCCCCTGGACAGTACGCAGTCTCTGGTCTTCCAGGCTGTCGAGCGAGGCTATGGTAAGCAGGATATTTCCGGCGGATCGGTTATCTCGGTGGTCCTGTTCGTACTGGTACTGGCCATTTCGCTGGTGCAACGCTGGCTGACAAGGGATCGGCAGAATTGAGCATGATCAGCCACGATAATCATGGTTTACGGCTTGCCGTACGTTATGCCGTGCTGGTGCTGGTGGCCATCATCTTCGTCTTTCCGCTGTTGTTCATGGTGATGTCATCGCTCAAGCCCGACCATCAACTGCTGGTGGACACCGGCTCGTTGCGAGCGTTTCTGCCCGTCGGTGACATATCGTTCGATAATTACGCAGCCGCTTTCCAGCGTGCCCCCATCAGTACTTTTGTCATCAACTCGGTCATCGTTACCGGTGTCACAGTGATGCTGTCGCTGGCGATCTGTTCTCTGTCTGCATTCTCGTTCGTGTTCCTGCGCTGGTCGGGACGCAATTTGCTGTTGTCGATTCTTCTGGCCACGTTGATCGTACCATTTGAGACTATCGCCATTCCCCTGCTGTTGCTGGTGTCCAAACTGCCATGGCTTGGGCTGGACGGCTTGGAGCAGGGATGGCTGAACAGTTATCACGTGCAGATACTGCCGTTCGCGGCCGATGCACTGACCATTTTTCTATTCGTTCAGTACTTCAAGGACCTGCCCAGTGAACTGGTCGAGGCTGCGCGGGTAGAAGGTGCAAGCTGGTTCCAGATCTATCTGAAAATCATCATGCCTCTTGCGGGGCCTGTGGTCGCAACTGCCGCCATACTCCGCTTTCTCTTCATGTACAACCAGTACTTGTGGCCACTGATGGTCGTGCAATCTGATGAGTACCGTCCGGTGATGGTGGGCCTGCAGTATTTTTTTCAACTGGACACACCGTGGGGTGAAGTCATGGCTTACCTTTCGCTGATCACGATACCCGTGCTGGGCTTCTACCTGATGTTGCAACGAGCGTTCATTGCCTCGATTGCCTCCACCGGAGTCAAGGGATGACAGTCGCCATCCTGAACAGGAGATATCCATGGCCACGCTGAGTATGTCCGGCCTGACTAAGCGGTTTGGCGACATAGAAGTCATCAGGGGCGTGGATATCGATATCGCCGACGGTGAGTTCGTTGTGTTCGTTGGTCCGTCCGGCTGTGGAAAGTCCACTCTGTTACGCATGATTGCCGGGCTTGAGGATATCAGCGGCGGCGAACTGCGCATTGACGATCATCTGGTCAATGACATGCAGCCCAGAGATCGTGGAATTGCCATGGTCTTTCAAACTTACGCCATCTTTCCGCATATGAGCGTACGAGAAAACCTGGGCTTTGGCCTGACTATAGCCAAAGTGCCCAAAGCCGAGAAAGAACAGCGTGTCATGCAGGCTGCCCGCATCCTGCAGATGGAACACCTGCTCGACCGACGGCCGTCTCAATTATCGGGGGGACAGCGCCAGCGGGTAGCCATCGGCCGTGCTATCGTCCGCGAACCCTCCGTATTCCTGTTCGATGAGCCGCTGTCCAATCTGGACGCTGCGCTACGAATGGACATGCGCATGGAGATCGGCAAGCTGCACGAACAACTCGGCGCCACCATGATTTACGTGACCCATGATCAGGTAGAGGCAATGACCCTGGCTGATCGCATCGTTGTGATCAAGGATGGCATTGTGCAACAGGTAGGAGCTCCGATGGAGCTTTACCATCAACCTGCCAATAGATTTGTCGCAGGCTTTATCGGATCACCATCGATGAACTTCCTGCCGGTCGAGGTCCAGTCAGTGGATCATGACAGCGCCCTGGTTGCCTCCACTTCACTCGATGCCGTCAGGGTACCGATGCGCGTTGAGCCTTTAAAATCCGGCGATCAGGCACTCCTGGGCCTACGTCCGCAATATCTGGTTCCGACAAATGAACAGGATGCTGGCCAGTTGCACGGCACCCTGTCGCTGGTCGAGCGCCTTGGGAGCGAAACTGTCGTGGATGTCAACACCCGCGAAAATACCCGGCTGGTTGCGGCCATAGCCGATGACCGCACGTTCGAAACAGGAACAGAGATCGCGTTTACTTTCGATCCGAATCGCGCGCACCTGTTCAGCGCTGCAGGCGATGGTGCACTGAACAAATGAAACACGGTAGCAATCGGGTTGAGAATGCCTTGCTCGACAGGACGGACCCGACTTCACACTGAGATGGAACGGCAGTCCCTGCAACACAGAAAAACTCTTTGAATCCGATCAGTTTTCAGTGTCGACCTTCCAGCCCGCGGAGATATTTCGCGATTGCGCAGATTCCCGATTACTTCCAGGTTAACTTGTTGAGATCCGCTTCCACATTGACCAGATACATTGAAAACTTGATGTCCAGAAGTAACTACTCACACCCTCCTAACCTCGATCAGGGAAAAACAGGCGAAGTAAAAACGTAATGTAGTAGTAAAAAGTGCCGCGCACGCAGAGTATTTCCAACCGGTAGCCGTCAGAGACAACGCACAATAGCTGATTTCGGTGGCTACGCGTCTTCTGGGGCAGGTTATGTACAAATTCTCGAATTTCAACTGACGCACTTCCGGGGTGCACCTTTCCATTAACGTCACGGGTGAGAGAGCCGCAGGAACCTGCACTGCAGTTTCTCTCAGAACACGCAGAACCATCATCCTCGAGACGCTCTCGGAGCCGCGTTGTTTGGCTCGGGGTTTCGGGGTGTTGGAAGCAGCTGAGTGGGCCGGTGAACGCATTATTTCCTGCAGATTTTTCTGTTAGTAAACGGCACAAATACTGCACATATATATCGTTGAGCAAACCATTCCCTTGGTACATTGCGTCCCAGTCCCCGCATGCAAGACGAACTCACACAATCCTGGCTAATACTCCAATGCCAAATGATCCCTGGAGTGCGTCGCGCCATGTTACTACTGGACGCCGAGTCTGGACTCCAGCCATCGGCGGTTTGGCCGAGCCCACAAGTGGATTTATCCGATCTCTCCAGGATAGGCAATCTGGCCGCTCGAAAAAATGAATCGTCGATTGTACGCCCGTCCAACAAACTCGACCCGAATGGGTGCAATGGGCCCGTAATCATCGCTTTCCCCATCTATCGTGAACAAGTGCTCTTTGGCGTCGTAGTACTTGAGGTAGACGAATTGGCGAAAAATCAACAACAGACGCTCACACAACTACTCGGGTGGGGATCCGCCTGGTTGCAACTGCTTTCTAAAAACAACGCCCCGCAGCTGTTGATTACCCACTTCGCCACCGTCATAGAAGCAACCAGCCGCACGTTACAGCACTCCTCATTACGAGCATCCATCATTGATCTCCTGTCATATATTGCGAGATCATTCTCCTGCGATCGAGTCAGCTATGGACAACACGATGGGCATTCGATGCAACTGTATGCATTGTCTGATTCAGCACAGATAGACTCTCGTTCAAGCCTGGTCCGCCGTATTGAAGCTGCCATGGATGAAGCATTGGATCAGGGAACCACACTTTCGCATACCACGCTGTCTGAAAACGGACACTCACAATTGCTGGCTCATGAGCGCCTCTGTGCAGAAACAACACAAGGGTATGCAGCTACATTTCTTCTCTCGAACGGTGTCAGTACATTTGCTGCCCTGACTTTCGAACGTCGGCAGGGGCCTGCGTTCGACCAAACCACCACCGATATCTGCAATACGTTGACAGAGTTGCTTGGACCCATATTGGACCTGAAACGTTTACATGACCGTCCACTTATAATAAAAGCCTGTGATCAGATAAAGAATTGGATGGCCCAACAATTGGGCCAGGAAAATCTTAGATCAAAACTAGTTTTAATCTTGTCGTGTCTGCTTGCACTTTGGCTTACGCTGTCCGATGGTGTTCACCGAGTTAATTCTATCGCCATTTTAGAAGGTGTAGATGTACGTGAACTCGTGGCCCCCATAGATGGCTACATAAAAC
>JABDKN010000065.1 GCA_013002205.1 Granulosicoccus sp. | reverse complement strand
AATGACTTTACACGCCGTCTATTCGACCAGAAGTTCCTCGTCCAATGCTCCGGCGACTGCCTCGACCAGCTCATCCGCATCGATCGGTTTGTGCAACAGCCGGCAGCCGAATTGCCTGGCTTCCTGTTGCCTGAGCCTGGAGGTATCACCGGTCACGATCACCGCCGGGATGTTGCGCCTGAAATGATGCCTGAATCTTTCCACGGCAGCGGTACCGGTGTTTCCATCCTTCAGGCGATAATCGGCAATGATAAAGTCCGGTTCAATCTGGTCGGTTTGAAGAAGTCTCAGTGCCTCATCGGCCGATTCAGCCGAGACCGTGTGGCAGCCGAAGCTGTCAAGGATGAGACTCAGTCCTTCACGGATGTCGGGTTCATCATCGAGTAACAGGATATTACGGCCTGCGATACTGTGACGGGGGGCATGGGCATCGTGCTCTTCCACTTTGTCCAGTTCTCCCAGTGGCACTGCGACCGAGAATGTACTGCCCTGGCCAAGCACCGACCGCAACTGGATCTCGATGTCCAGCAATTGCGCCATCTTTCTGACGATGGCCAGGCCCAGTCCGAGACCGCGTGTGGGCGTATTCTGCTGGTTGTCGAGCTGATAGAACTCCGAGAAAATTGCCTCAAACTGCTGCTCCGGTATTCCCGGTCCGGTGTCTGCAACGTCGATGTGCAGGACATTACCCAGTTGCCTGCAACGGACATCGATCGACCCGACCCGGGTGTGATTGATCGCATTCTGAAGCAGGTTTCTCAGAATGCGGCCCAGTAGAACCGGATCGGTATGGACGATTGAATCTGAGACCTCTACAGAGACGTCCAGACACCGGGCCTGAGCAAGTTGAGTGAATTCGTCACGGACGCTGATCAGTAAATCGCTGATCGAGAAATTCTGCAGTGATACGTCGATGACGCCTGCATCCAGTCTCGAAATATCCAGCAAGCTGTTGAACAGCGCACTCAGCGAGTCACAGGAATGCCGCATCTTGTGCAATATGTCCAGGTTGCCGGGGTCGTCCAGTCGGTTATCGAGGACACTGAGGAACAATCCGAGAGCGTGCAGTGGCTGCCGCAGGTCATGACTTGCCGCAGCGAAAAACTTGTTCTTGGCACGGATGGCCTGCTCAGCAACCAGTCGATGCCGGTCTGCGTTGAGTTTCTCCTCGGTAACTCGACGCAGCATTCTGTTTCTTGCCTGCAAGTTACGTTCGGCCCTGGCTCTGTCCGTTATGTCCGTGGCGATCACCAGGAGTGCATAGGTGCACCCTGTCGAGTTGCGCAGGGGTACGCGGATGGTGCGCTTGTAGCGATGTCTCACGGTAAAGGCGTGCCAGTCCAGATTCTCCTCGACGGATACGCAGCCTGACTTGATCACCTCATCATCCTGCGCCCAGAAACCGGCCCAGCCGGTTTCCGGATTACCCAGAACCGCCTCTTTCGGCGTGCCGATTTCCAGGTCGTTCTTGCCGATGATGTCTTCTTTGGACAGGCCGACGGTTCTGGCGAAGTCCTCACCCACGAGTAGAAACCGGTGTTCCAGGTCCTTGACTATGGCCCAGTCCGTCAGGTTGTCCACGAGCTGCTGTAACAGTTGCGCTTCCGGAGACGCGAGCACGTCCAGACTCAGTGGCAACCGGGTGCGCTGCAGAGTCTTCTTCACCCGCCAGCCAAATGCAGCCGAACCGATTTCCTCAATCCCGACCAGATCAACAAGGCCGGTATCATCGATTATCCCGGGGACGCCTTGTTTTTCATCGATGACGGCAATGTAAGGCACCCGGCAGCAAGCCATCGGCCGGGATTCCGGCTGGGAAAGATCTCGATGGCGCCAATCGACGATCAGCAGATCATGCGCTGATGGATCGACAAGTTCCGCAGCCGTGACACGGCTGATCTCTCCGACGGTACACAGTGCGTTGACAATGGATTCATCGCACTCTTTGAACACGGCGAACCTGATCACAACGGCTCCTTATCTGGACGCCTGACTTTCATGGAAAAACTTCAGGGACCGCGAAAGAATAACTCAATTACTGTGGCTTTATCGTTGTCCCGGGTGTATTTTTCTTATCCGGACATGCATCCGGATCGTTACATTACGGTGGATCGCAAATCGGGCGACACTTGTCCCGAAGCGTCATTTGTGTCTCATACAGGAAAGATCAAACCGATTGCAGCTTGATCGAGAGCGCGATCCGCATTCAAATCTTTGTTCAGGGACAGATCTGCAATGACCCGCGGGGCAGAGACTCATGCCAAGACGAGGCGCACGGGAATCCAGCGACGATGATTTTTTCGATGAACCCGATTACGATCAGTATTCTGATGAAGAGCTGGACGAGCTGTATCAGTTCGGTGAGATCCGCTCGGCTCTGCCAAGGCAAAGAACACTGAAAAAGCGGAATCCCTCCCCAATCGAATCCTCGGCAACACCGGAGGAGGATGATTCGTGGAATGATGATGAGGATGTGGACGATCTGTACGAGGATTAGCTGAGCAGATGAGTCAGTGCAGGCGAGAAGGAAGTGGCCTTGTTCAGGCAGCGACAATGACGGCCGCCGGCAGAACCTGGCGCTTCGCCGCAGAGGACTCCTGGCGAGCTTGCCGTTCCGGAATGTGGTTGATCATGGTTCTGTGCGTCACCCTGACGTGCTGGCCTGGGCCGGTCTGGTCAGTCGAGATCTCTGTCAACGCAAAGCAGGCACTGGTATCGGGCAGGGCTTTGATCATCATGCGACATGCATTGGCTCCTGGTATTGGAGATCCTGAGGGCCTTGACCTGCGTGACTGTGCGACGCAGCGAAATCTTTCGCAAGCAGGGAGGCGCCAGGCACGCGAGGCAGGCGCGACACTGAAATCACTTGGTATAGTCGATGCCGAGGTATTCAGCAGTGCGTGGTGCCGTTGTATCGACACGGCAACCGGCCTGGAGCTGGGTCCCGTTACGGTGCTCGATTCACTCAACTCGTTTTTCAGGAATCAGGGTGACTCCGCTGCACAGACTCACGATCTGGGACGTTGGATAGAGGCTCGCTTGTCAGGTCCGGCGTCGAAACCTGCCGTGCTGGTGACCCATCAGGTCAATATCAGCGGGCTGATTGGACGTTATGCGGCATCGGGTGAAGCATTCATACTGGGTATCGATGAAGATGAACTCCGGGTACTCGATTCGCTTCAGTTTATGACACCCTGAACATTGCGCTGCATCAGGTGACGCCCTGAGCGAGGCACGGCATCAGATAAAGTCATGCGAACCTGCGTTCCGTCATCGCAGAGAAGGTGCGAAGATGGCAGATGTGGACTGACAGGAGTTTGACTGGATGGCATTGATGAATACTCTCCGCATTGTCGTGGATACCGGACATCGCCGGGTTTGCGGGTTTGCGCGCGTAGTGATGGTTGCGCTGGCATTGAGCGGTTGTGCAAGTGGTCCGATCGAGACAGGACAAGCGCCGGCAGAATTTTCACTCGCTGAAGCGCGTCAGCTGATTTCAGATGAGCAGTCCCTGTCGATGCCGGATTCCGAGCCCGTTCTTTGGGGTGGCATCGTGCTCAATACACAGAATCTTGCCGAATCCACCCAGATCGAAATCATGGGTTACCCGCTGGATCGACGCCAGCGACCAATGACCGGTCGCGATGCCCAGGGGCGATTTCTGGCTGTCTATCCGGGCTACCTTGAGACGGTCGATTATGCAGCCGGTCGAGTGGTGACCGTGTTCGGACCGGTGAATGGAGTGACGACGGGCACAGTAGGCGAATCTACGTACATATATCCTACGGTGCTGGTGGAGCAGATTCACTTATGGCAGGAGTCTGCATCATACCCACGTACGGGAATTACCTTTGGTATCGGCATCAACATAGAAAACTGACTGGTACGTGACTGGTACCTGAAGACCGCCCGGCATGACTGGAATCAATACCCTATAGATCCGGTCAGTGCTTGAATACAGGAGTCAACCGGGCAGACTGGTGAGTCCTGATTCATCTCGATCGGAACCAGTTTCGAGCGGAATGCGTCACCTTACTGGGGCTTTCAGTGTCCGAGTCGAATGCGGTGTGGAAAATCCACTGCGCCTGCGACGAGCGAGTATCAGGAACAGGAACAGGTAAATGGCGAAGTCGGTATTGCCGCTTCGTACCCCGGGAAGTTCGTCGGTGCCAGACGAATCCTGAGGGTTTGTTCCCGCATCGCCGCTTTCTGCCTCGCCAGCTTCCGCATCGCCAGGTGTCGCTGCACCCAGTGCCGGGTCCGTTCCAGGCTCTGGTTCTGGTTCTGGTTCTGGTTCTGGTTCTGGTTCTGGTTCTGGCTCTGGCTCTGGCTCTGGCTCTGGCTCTGGCTCTGGCTCTGGCTCTGGCTCTGGTTCAGGCTCTGGTTCAGGC
>JABDKN010000012.1 GCA_013002205.1 Granulosicoccus sp. | reverse complement strand
ACGCACCTGCTGGTCAAATCTCACCGTCCTTGGCGGCGCTGGCTGACAACCATGCGGCTGTACCTGATCAACGCCTTGAAAAACAGCCTGGCGCGTTACCTGAATCTACCGCTGTGGATGCGAACCGCGCTTGCCCTGCTGTTACTGCTGGCGACAGCCGGTAGTTCGCTGGCCGTATTTGCACTGCTCATCATCCCGCAGCCGGTTCTCAACTGGCTTCGCCAGAAAGTGATGAGCACGCTGAACAAACTGGGTGTGACCCGACTGTTCACGGTCGTGTGGCGATACCTGGTACCCGCACGCTGGCGCGAGCGCTGGCACATGCACGTCAAATGGACATTGGGCAGGCGCCAGGTTCAGGCGGCAAAACGCCTGCACGAGACCGTCAGACGAACAGCCGCGGCTTCGTTGCTGAACCCGTCACCAGAGAAAAAGCGCGAGGATGAGTCTGACCAGCGAGCATGAGGACGCAACACTGGATCCAGCGGTGCTATGGAAAAAAGCTGGCGTACGCAAAGATCCGCCAATTCGTGAATTGTCCGGGATAATCTCAACGAGGCGATGAAAGCTGTCTCAAAATCACCCGACACAGTCTTTTTAAGGTGAAGTATTGTCACGGTTTGTGCCATTGGTCTTTCAAGCTGGACTTTCATCCCCATCACCTGTATTTCAATGATCAGCTAAATTGTCGTATTCGGAGATTCGCATGCATCGCACACTCTTGCAGCCCGCCACAGAGCGACATATGGCCAACAGCCCTGTCGCTGGACCTGTGATCACCAGCCAAGCAACACACGCTTCGCGCTGTAGCCGCGTTGCGACCCTGGTATTGATGGCCAGCCTGCTCGGTGCCTGTGTGTCCACCACGCGCACGCTCGATCCCGATGTGGAGAAGCACTATGACGCCAGCTACGACTTCTCGGACAAGAAGCAGATAGTCGATGCGCTGACCGACAGCCTGCTGAGCTCACCCAAGGTGCCTACGGAAACCAAAAAGCCCATCCTGATCGTGTACGGCGTGGATAATGAAACCTCCGAGCATATCAATACAGGCGGCATCACCGACGACATTCGCCTGGCCCTGATCCAATCAGGTGAATACCGCTTCATCAATCGCAAGCAACGAGACAATCTGCTGGAAGAGGCCGATTACCAGTACGCCGGATTCGTACCGCCTGAGCAACGCGTTGCGGAAGGGCGTCAACTGGGTGCGGACTATATTCTGTCAGGAACCCTGCGCTCCATCGAAAAAAAGCAGCCCAGACAATGGCGTCTGAACAAGCGCGAACTGATCTACTACTCCATGAATCTTGAGCTGACCGACCTTGAAACCGGTGAGATTGCCTGGGCGGACAATGTCGAGATTGCCCGTGAATCTTCGCGACCAATCATAGGCTGGTAAATTCCTGCATTTGTTGTGACAACGTGTGTCCCAGCTCCCGATCCGCAGCCGTGTCTGCCGTGCCATTGAGTAACCGATGCACACCTGCCCTGCTGCTGACCGGCGTGCTGGCGCTGCAGGCCTGTGCAACATCAAGTGCCCTGCACGTGGCACGCGACCAGTTTCGACATGGCAGTACCAGCGATGCGCTGCAGACGCTCTCTGAAGCCGACGTCTCCCGACGCGACCGCCTGCTGCTGTACATGGATCGAGGACTGGTCGCGCAGGCCGCCGGTCGATACCAGGACAGCATCGTTGCGCTGGAAAGAGCCGCCACATTGATCGACGAGATGGACTATGTGAGCGTGCGTGACCAGACAGCGTCTGTCATCACCAGCGACTGGGCGAGCCGGTACGGTGGCGAATACAGTGAAAGGCTGTGGATTCATACTTTTCAGATGATCAATTTCCTGATGCTGGATGCACCGCAGTCTGCTGCCGTCGAGGCGCGACGCGCGGTTGCCCTCTACGAGCAATTCGGCGAGGTGCTCAAGCAGGACCGCTTCAGCCGCTCACTGATGGCCTTGAGTTTCATGGCGGCCGGACAACGGGACAGTGCCATGGTGGAATACAGGAAACTGGCGGAGGACTTCGACATCTCCCTGCCTGAACCACTGGGCAGGCAACAGGGTGAACTCGTATTATTCATCGCGTCCGGTTTTATCGAGCCCAAGCTACCAGGTGACCTGATCATCGACATCAACGCTCGGATATCCTTTCCTTTCTACCCCGAATCGTTCGAGAATCCACCCGCCGTGCGAATACTCGAGGGTAGCCACGTACTGCCCGTCGAACGTGTCGATACTCCACTTTCACGCATATCCAGTACGGCGCTGGCCGCACGTGGCAAGACGATTGCTGCACGGCATGCCTTGCGGCTGACTGCCAAGTACGGCATTGCAGAGGCCATCAACAGGGAGGATGAGCTGGCGGGCAGCATTGCCCGACTGTTACTCCTGGCCATAGAGCAGGCTGATACGCGAAGCTGGGAAACCCTGCCTGCCTACCTGACGCTGGTACGCATTCCGCTGGCCTCCGGAAAACACACATTGATTCTGCAGGTAGAGGATATCGATGGTCTGTCCGGCGGCGTGCGGCAACAGCGTGAGATTGAACTGGAGGTGGAACCCGGGCAACGACAGTACCGCTTGTTGCGCCTGGGCATCAACCCGGACTAGGAGCCGGTGCCGCTGGCGGCATATCATCAAAATGGCAGCTTATGTGCTAGTCTCCAGGTTCCAACCGCAACGCAAAGGAGGTGATCAAATGTCTAGTGTTTTGATTTCTGTCGGGTCAGCTATGAGTGTAGCGCGATCTTACTAACGTTTTTTTGCGTGAAATTCAGGCCAGCTGATTCGTCAGCCAAGGCACGGAGCCGCCTCTTCAGGCGGCTTTTTTTTGCCCGCAGGTAACACAGGGAATCCGGGTCATCAGCAGGCCGTGTACGCTACACGCGAGTTCAGCTCGCGGCCTGTTTTCTCAGCTCTTTTCAGAATACCTGGGTCTCAAAGTGACCTGGCAGACTCAACTCGAGAATGCTGGCGTCAGCCGAGATATCGCTGACACTGTGCTCATCATGAGGTGGCAGGGTGTAGGCATCGCCGGCCACCAGTAATTGCCGGTTGATACGCACACTGCCGGCCACGACGAAGGAAAACAGGACATCGGCATCGTGCGTCGTCCTGTAAGGCTGAGACGCACCGGAGGCCCTGAGCATCCGCACACCGGCCATCCCCTCGGTTGCCTCGGAAACGCCGGTCTCCGCTGCGGCAAACCCGGGCAGACGGTGCACCTGCCAACGCGCACTGGCGTGTTCATAGTGACAGAATCGCTGCCCGTGAAAATGCCGGTGACTGTCGATGCGTCCGGTGGGCAACTGCATCTCATTGTCGATAGCCGTCACATGCTCAGCGGGTGTGCCGATCTCGATGACTTCAAGCCCATTGGACGTTTCCAGTACACGGTGACGTATATGCGGTGGCTGGGTGACACAATCACCAGCACGCAGGGTGACCGACTTGCCCTGATCTTCGTATACCAGGGTGATCCAGCCCTGTACACAGAAGACCAGCTGAAAACTGGTCGTGTGGTAGTGCACACGATCACGCACGGGTCCTCCGTTGGGGATGCGGATATGCGATGCAACTATCCCCCCTCCCAAGCGGCTCGGTATCAGATCACGCGTATGCGTTCCGGCGCGACCCACCACCCAGGGTGAGCCTCTCAGTGTGCAGATCTCAACGCGATGACTGGCAACACTCTGCACACTATGCTCTTCCGGGGACACCCACCGGATCTCGGTACCAGTCGGTGATCTCAGGTCCGGGCATGAACTACTCTCGGTTTTCACAACCAGCAAACCCGAGTCGCCGGCATGGCGCGTATCCAGTAACAGAGACAAACCGCTGCCGGACAGTTCAGCAGAATGGGGATTCTCGGACGGATAGACCCGATTCAACTGCATGCCCAGCTCACGAATATAGAACGCGATGTCCGCTTGCAGATCACTGCTGGGCAACACACTGAATGCCTGGTCTTCTTGCCTGGTTACCATTGGAATCGCATCTGCGCAGCGGAGCCTGCCGTTACATTATCGTTGACTGAGGTGCAACAGTCGCCCATCGGCACCATCCTCCAGCAGAAATACCCGCCCGTCAGGTCCCTGCTCGACCTCCCGGATACGCGCGCCCATGCCGTAGCGCTCGATCTCTCTGGCAGGTACTTCCAATGCTACCCGGACCAGAGACTGAGATGACAGGCCTCCGATCAACCCCGTGTCGCGCCACTCAGGGAAGCGATCGCCATCGTAGATCACCAGACCTGAAGGGGATATGACCGGGTTCCAGCTGATCGCAGGCGCCTCCAGGTCCGGCCGGGTATCGTGATCGGGGATGCGCAAGCCACTGTAGTGATCGCCGTCGGACACCAGTGGATAGCCGTAGTTATGTCCAGGTTTGATCAGATTGAGCTCATCGCCACCGCGTGGCCCCATTTCATGCACCCAGAGACGCGTCTTACGATCGAAGGCAATACCCAGTGGATTTCGATGTCCCAGGGACCAGAACTCTGCAGTGACCCCACCAGCGGCGGCAAACGGGTTGTCCCCGGGCAAACTGCCATCATCGTTCAGCCGGATGATCTTGCCCAGGTTCTGCAACTTCGATTGCGCAGGGTCGAACTTCTGCCGCTCACCCGATGTGATGAACAGATGGCCATCGGCAGAGAACGCCAGTCTATGCCCATAGTGTCCCTGACCTGTCACTTTGGGGCTCTGGCGCCAGATGACCGTCAGCCCGACGAGCTTCACATTGGACTTGTCAGAACGATCGAGCGTACCGCGGGCCACCGCCGCACCACTCAGATCACCCTCTCTTTCCACATAGCTGATATAGACCAGGCCATTCTCGCTGAACTCGGGGTGAAGGATCACGTCGCCCAGTCCGCCTTGCCCCGCAGAGCGGATTTCCGGCAGGCCGGACACCACGGTGCGATCCTCAGCAGACATTTCAACCGGGGTAGCGCCTCCATCGTCAGTCAGAGTGTCCCAGGGCAGATTCACCAGCCATAAGGTGCCGCCTTTCTCGGTAACCAGCAGTTGCCCGTCGGGCAGGAAAACCATGGCCCAGGGACGGTTGAACGCCATGACAGGTGTGACATCGAGACGTCCGCCGGCATCGCTCTCTACCTGATACGGGGTCAACGATACGCCCTGGGCATCGCCAACACAGCCGCCGGCAGCCCCTGACAGCAGGCATATCAGTACACAGCGCACTGCCCGACCGGCTATCGTTGCTCCGTTGCTTGCCGATTCCGTTACCCTTTCCATGCTCACTTACTCGCAAATCTTGATTCATTCAACATAGAACTGATGATACGCCAGCCTGCGTAGCGGTGCCCCGTGATACACGGGGTATACTTTGCAGCGCAATCCACCACCAGATCGTAACGTGACAGACGCTGACAGCAGTCCGACATCCAGACCACCGCAAAGACCCTTTGTCGACCTGATCATCAGCATCGTCATTCCGTCGATCATACTGATGAAATTCAGTGGTGATGAGCGGCTAGGTGCAACCTATGCCCTGATCATTGCCCTCGCCTTCCCGATCGGCTACGGCGTGTACGAATGGGTGGTCAATGGCAAACGTAACGTGGTGGCCGCACTGGGTGTGGTCAGCGTCTTTCTCACCGGCGGCATAGGCCTGCTTAAAATCGATGCCCAGTGGCTGGCAGTCAAGGAGGCAGCGATACCACTGTGCATCGGTATCGGCGTTCTGGTTGCCAACAAGCTGGGTTACCCGCTGGTCAGAAAACTGTTGTTCAATCCGGCGATCATGAATGTCAATAAAATCGACAGCGAACTGGACCGCCTGAACACCCGGCAACAGTTCGAAACCCGGCTCGATCGAGCCAATCTACTGCTGGCGGGCACCTTCCTGTTCAGCGCGGTAATGAACTTCTTTCTTGCCAAACTCATCGTCACCAGTGAAAGCGGATCGTCAGCCTTCAACGAAGAACTGGGCCGCATGACGCTGCTCAGCTACCCGGTCATCGCCATACCATCGATGATCATGATGCTGGGCATCTTCTGGTATATCTGGCGCACGGTCAATCGCCTCACGGGCCTGACACTGGAAGAGATCATGGTGAGTCAGCCAGCGGACGAAAAACAGAACGGTCCGGACAGCCAGGACGACTGATCTCTCGGGTCTGGACGCGCCCGGAGCGCGCGCCAGACCCCGCTCAGGCACTCAGGCCTGTCTCGATCATCCGCACGCTTCTGCATCTCAACCCTTGCGCGCCGGGAGTGTCATCGCCAGAAACATCGGTGAACGTTCTCGTTGCACGAGTACCGGAATGGACTTGTCAGCAGGTGCATCATCGACGAGCTCTTCCAATTCCCTGACATCGTCGATTTCCTCTCGATTGAAGCTGAGAATGACGTCTCCCTCCCGAATACCGGCTTTTGCAGCCGGCCCATCGGGGGCAATCTTCGCCACGACAACGCCACCTGAAATGCCCATCCGTTCAGCCAGCTCGTCCGGCACTTCAGCCACCTTCACACCCAGGCGCGATTCACTGACGGGATCGGTCGGGATGCTCATGGAGCTGATCTTCCTGCCTTCATCCAGCGCCTCGATAGTGACGTCCAGAGTCTTTGGCTTGCCATCACGCAAAACCTGCACGCTGACCGTCTTGCCGGGCATCACTGCGCCCACCAGCGGCGGCAGCGCACTGGAGTAGCCAACCGGCTGACCGTTGAACTCCAGGATGATATCGCCACTGGCGACACCCGCCTTGTCGGCCGGGCTGTCTGCGGTGACCTGGGCCACCAGCGCGCCTTCAGGCTTCTCCAGTCCAAAGGACTCTGCCAAAGCCTGGTCCACGTTCTGGATCGCCACCCCAAGCCAGCCGCGCGTGGCATAACCCTTCTCGCGAAGCTGGTCGGCGATGGACATGGCTACATTGATCGGAATGGAGAACGACAGACCCTGGTACCCGCCCGAACGGGAATAGATCTGCGAATTCACGCCGACGACTTCCCCGCTGGTGTTGAACAGTGGCCCCCCCGAATTACCCGGATTGACCGCCACATCGGTCTGGATGAAGGGAACGTATGTATCGTCCGGCAGGCTTCTGGCCAGCGCAGATACGATTCCCTGGGTAGCCGTGTGCTCAAAGCCGAATGGTGACCCTATCGCCAGCACCCATTCACCGACCTTGAGTGCGTCGGAATCTCCAATCTCAACGACAGGCAGGCCGCTGGCATCGATCTTGAGCAGGGCGATATCACTGGCAGGGTCACTGCCGACCAGCGTGGCGGGAAACTCACGCCGATCAATCAAACCTACCCGAATCTCCGTGGCGTCGTTCACGACATGGGCGTTGGTGATGATATAGCCGTCATCCGAGATGATGAACCCGCTGCCGAAACCGACGCCCCGACGCGGCACAGGGGACGGATTTTGAGGAAGTTGCTCAAAGAACCGGCGAAATTGTTCCGGTATCTGCTCAGGATCGAAACCCGGGATGCCGCTAGTTGAACTCTGCGACGCATCTGCCACCACCGATACCTTGACGACCGCGTCACCTTCACTCTCGACCAGCGCACTGAAATCGGGCAGCGTATTGGCAAACGATGGCGTTACAGCAATAATGGGCAGCAATGCCAACCAAAGGAGTGCTTTTCGATATATTCTGAGGTGATTGAGCAGACGTGTTCTGATGAAGACTGATTGTGGGCGCATAATTGGCGTCCTGATGAAGGCTCGACGGCCAGCGAGGCCAAGCGTGTGCATCATGGTTTTATACTCCGTGTGTCGAATGTCATTGACAAGTGGCTGATAAATCATGCGGAATCGATCAATACAGACCGTTTCCCGGTAAGGGACGTTGCATTACACGCCCGTTACCCACCAAGTAACTGTTCAGGTTCAGGCAGATTTCGCTTCACCAAAATATGGGGGCAATATGCGAATTTTACTAGTCGAGGACGATACCGAAGCCGCGGCCTACCTGGTCAAGGGGCTCACGGAAAGTGGCCATACGGTCGAGCATGCCGCTGATGGTGAGCGAGGGCTCGAGATGGCCATCGCCAATGCCTACGATTCGATGATTATCGATCGAATGCTACCCAAGCGCGACGGCCTGTCGGTCATCGAGGAGCTGCGACGCATGGGCAATATGGCACCGGTGCTGATACTCAGCGCACTGGACGACGTCGATGAGCGCGTCACGGGCCTCAAGGCCGGCGGTGACGATTACCTCACAAAACCCTACCAGCTCAGCGAACTCACTGCCCGCCTGCAGGCCCTGACCCGTCGCGCTCATACTGGCGTGCAGGGCACGGTGCTGCACGTCGGTGACCTGACGCTGGATCTGATCAAGCACAAGGTGACCCGTTCCGGACGCAATATCAATCTGCAACCCCGTGAGTTCCGCCTGCTTGAATACCTCATGCAGCATACAGGGCAGGTCGTGACCCGCAGCATGCTGCTGGAGAATGTATGGGATTACCACTTCGATCCACAAACCAATGTCATCGATGTGCAGATCAGTCGACTGCGCAGCAAGATCGACAAGGATTTCGATTCGCCACTCTTGCATACCGTGCGTGGTGCCGGATACAAGCTGCAGGAAGTCTCGTCTACCGCTGAGACCAGCTAGGGCACGCGGGCAGCCTATGGAAACCGGGCACAGCAGAACCCGGTTTCCAGGCCACTGCCTGCATTGGGCCGGTCCGACCGTCGGCTGACATCAGACCAGGAACGCTACACCATCACCATGTCGCCGCAGCATAACCCGGTCCACAGCACGGCACCGCCATATGCAGGCTCCGCGCGCGGCCCCACGCATACCGCAGGAAAGACTCCCCGCACGCATGTCCGGAGCCTGTTCAGACGACTGGACCAGCGTCGGCTGTTCCGCACATCAGCTTTTCGCCTGGCCCTGATCTACGCCACCCTGTTCAGTGCCCTGTCCGCCGCCACCCTGGGCTTCATTTACTGGTCGACCCGTGACCAGATCGAATCTCAAGTGGATGCCCGGTTGCGACTTGAAACCGACTATTTGATCAATCTTTACAAGTCTGGAGCGCTGCCGGAGCTGCTGGAAGCAATTCAACGGCGCAACCAGATCGATACCTATGGCCGGTTCTATTATCTGGCCAATAATGAATCCACCGAAACGACCAGTGAGCAGTCCAGCGAAACCCTGCCGCTGAAATTGAAATCGGTGCGCGCCCATACCACCCGCAATATGGGTGATGTGGCCGATCTGCCACCCGGTAGCCCGCGGGCATTCAATCCGGTCAGGGTAGCGGAAACACAGTTGTCCGACGGCCTGAAACTGACCATTGGGCATGAAATCAGCGATGAACAGGCATTGCTTGCGCATACCTTTGCACTGGTGGCAGGCGCCACCGGCCTGACGCTCCTGTTCTCCCTCATCGGTGGCTTGTGGATCGGCACCAGTGTACTCAGGCGCATCGATTCGGTGAGCCGTACCGCCTCGGAAATCATGAGCGGAGATCTGTCCCAGCGCCTGCGAGTGACTGCACGTGATGACGAATTCGATGAGATAGCCACCAAACTCAATCAGATGCTCAATCGTATCGAGGACCTGATGAAAAGCATGCAACAGGTCACCAATAACGTTGCGCATGATCTGCGCAGCCCGCTGACGCGATTACGCAACAGACTGGAAGTGACGCTGCTCGAGGAACGTGACCCCGACGTCTATCGGGCGGTGATGGAAGAAGCCATCGGTGATGCAGACAGCCTGATACAGACCTTCAATGCGATGCTCAGTATCGCCAGGCTGGAGGCCGGTATCGATGGCGCCCAGTGGCAAGAGACACGCATCGGGGACCTGGCCGGAGAACTGGCCGAATTGTATGAAGCCGTGGCAGAAGATGAAGAAGGCCTGACCTTCTATACCCGAATAAACAGCAATCCAGGTTACCACTGCAATCGACACCTGATTGGCCAGGCTTTAACCAACCTGCTGGACAATGCCATCAAGTACACACCGAAGCCCGCCGTCGTGTGCCTGGCAGTGGACGGCACTGACGAGGCTTTCACCATCACGGTGTCGGACAACGGTCCGGGCATTCCGGAGAGTGAACGCGAACGTGTGTTCGAACGCTTCGTACGACTCGAGAACGAGCGCAACTCAACCGGCAACGGACTTGGCCTGAGTCTGGTACAGGCGGTCGTCAGGCTGCATGCTGCAAAACTGGTGATCGGCGACAACGATCCGGCAGACCGGGCCAAGCCCGGCCTCAGGGTCAGTATCACGTTCACGCAGAAAAAGCCGAAGACCAGGCGCAAAGCGAAGTCGTCTCGCACGACGTAAACCTGAACACCACTCACCGCAATTCATCCGATGTGTCCAGGTAGACCTTGCCGTCCTGCTGTACATACCAGACCCAGTAGGTACTGGAACCTGGAACACTCGGTGCGATACCCAGCGTGATCGACCCACCACGCCGCAGGGACTGAAGGGTTTCCGCCTGGCCGGGTTGCACACGCACCCCCCGGGCTTTTCCATCCTGTTCGAACCACAGGTAGTGACGGCCCTGCGATCCGGAACTGATGACCGACAGCCCGGTGAACGTGCCAGACACTTCCATGCTCTCCTCGCGGATGGGCATACTGTCGCTTTGCACCGATTCACCCTGATAGTAGAAGTACAGCCCGGTAACCAGCATGATGACCGGCAGCGCAGTCAGTATGGAATGAATTGGATTGCGATTCCTCGGTACATAGGCGTCTTCCGGTGCAACCGGAGGGGGCCAGTCATAACGCTTCTTCTTCGGCTGCCTGCTCATGCAGTACGGTCCTGAGCACTACTCGACATTCTGTACCTGTTCCCGCATTTGCTCGATCAGCACCTTCATGTCGACCGCCAGTGCCGTGGTCTTCCTGTCGAGGGATTTCGCGCTGATGGTATTGGCCTCCCGATTGAACTCCTGCATCAGGAAATCCAGTCGTCGACCCACCGGCTCATCACGGTGCAATACCAGCAGCAGTTCCTCGGCGTGGGCATCGAGCCGGTCGAGCTCCTCGTCAATATCCAATCGCTGGGCGGCGTAGACCAGCTCCTGTTCCAGGCGCCCTTCATCGACGTCGCTGGCCAGAAGCTCAAGCTTGTCCAGCAGTCGCTCCCGCTGCCTGCGCAGCACCTGAGGACGGTGACTGCGCATCAGCACCACCAGATTCCTGATTTGCTCATTCCGGGCCACCAGCAGCGCAGCGATCTGCCTGCCCTCGCGCTCGCGAGTGGCCAGAAGATCGTCGACGGCCTGCCTGACCACCGGCAATATGTCCGTCGTCAGTACCGTATTCCTGCCAACCGTGACCACACCAGGCCATTGCAGAAGATTGACGGCATCGATGACGCAACTGGTATCGGTGAGACTGGATACCCTCGACGCTGCCTTCGTCAGCTCGAGAAGAAAGGCTTCGTCGACAATGACCTTGCCGGAGACATCGACGGACTCGGTGACACGCACGAGCGCTTCGACCTTGCCACGCGCAAGCGCCGACGTCAGCATGTCGCGAATGCCCGATTCCATGTCTCGCAGGGACTCGGGTACGCGGATACTGATATCCAGGTAGCGATGATTGACCGATCTGAGCTCACACTGGATCTCGCCGTGCAGGCTTGTCTGTGCACTGCGCCCGAAAGCGGTCATACTGCGTAACATGACGTGAGATGGGATAGGGGATGGAAAGTGGGTTCAATTTACACGAATCCCCGGTCCGCGCCAGCAGGCTTTGCCTGACCACGACGTCCAGCAGGTATACACTGCCGCCCTTGAATCAACACAGATCAGCCTATGCGCCACAGCGGAAGAGCCATTGACGAGCTTCGCCAACTGACATTCACTCGTCATTTCACCAAACACGCCGCCGGTTCGGTACTCATTGTCATGGGGGATACCAAGGTTCTGTGTACTGCCAGTATCGACAACCGCACGCCACCATGGCTGAAGGGTACCGGGAGTGGCTGGGTGACGGCTGAATACGGCATGCTGCCAGGCGCCACGCATACACGCGCCAGGCGTGAAGCAGCCACAGGCAAACAGTCCGGCCGAACACAGGAAATACAGAGACTCATTGGTCGCTCACTCAGAGCCGCCATCGACCTCGATGCACTGGGCGAGCGCACGGTGACCATCGATTGTGATGTGCTGCAGGCCGACGGCGGCACACGTACGGCAGCCACTACCGGCGCCTATGTCGCGCTGGTCGATGCAATGCAGAGTCTGCTCAGCGAGCGCAAGATCAAGCGTGATCCCATTCACGGGCAAATTGCGGCCGTGTCTGTGGGTATCGTGGATGGACAGGCGGTACTGGATCTCGACTATATCGAAGACTCCAGTGCCGAAACCGACATGAACGTGGTGATGAACGAGGCCGGGGGCTTCATCGAGATCCAGGGAACCGCTGAAGGACACGCGTTTCGGGACAATGAACTCCAGGACATGCTGGCGCTGGCACGCCACGGTATCGGCCAGCTGGTCGAAGCTCAGAGTCTGTGCCTCAAGGACTGACACCCGGAAAAAAATGCCTTGCACCAGCTACCCGCCATACAGAAGGTTGTGTTTGCCAGTGCCAATGCCGGCAAGGTTCGCGAACTGCACGAACTGCTGGATCCGCTTGGACTTGCGGTCATTGCCCAGAACAGGCTGAACATCGCAGCCGTCGATGAGACAGCTCACACCTTCATCGAGAACGCCCTGCTGAAAGCGCGACATGCTTGCGCCGCCGCAGGCCTGCCTGCCATTGCTGATGACTCCGGCCTGGAAGTGGATGCGCTGGACGGTGCACCGGGCCTGTATTCTGCCCGACACGCTGAACGACATGATGCCGGCAGCGGTGATACTGCCAACTACGAGTTCCTGCTGCATCAACTGGCCCACTTACCTGAAGATCGACAGCGCCGGGCCCGTTTCCGTTGCGTTGTCGTCTATCTGCGTCATCAATTCGATCCCTCGCCTGTCATTGCCGAGTGCACCTGGGAAGGCCATATCCTGCGTGCACCCGAGGGGCAGGGTGGTTTTGGCTACGACCCGGTATTCTGCAACCATGACACACATACCGCCGCCGCCCTGCTGGACACACAGACCAAGAACAGGCTGAGCCATCGCGGCAAAGCGGTCGCATTGCTGGTGCGCAGACTGGAAGGGATTCTGACCACTGCACAGGGCCCCGCCTGATGAGCCGGCACTTTCGCGAACTGCCACCGCTGTCGCTGTACGTGCACGTGCCATGGTGTGTCAGGAAATGTCCCTACTGCGATTTCAATTCACATGAACAACGTGGTGACATCCCGGAAGCAAGCTACGTGGATGCATTGCTGGCTGATCTGGCAGACGAGATGCCAGGCGTCTGGGGACGTGCCATCAGCAGCGTGTTCATTGGCGGCGGCACTCCAAGCCTGCTCAGTGGCGGGGCCGTGGATCGCCTGATGAGCGGAATCCGCGCACTCACGGGTCTGTCCCCCACGGTGGAAGTGACCATGGAGGCCAACCCGGGTACGTTCGAGCAACAACGATTCAGGGACTACCGCGAATCCGGAATCAATCGCCTGTCAATCGGGATTCAGAGCCTGGATGCCCGGGCACTGAAGTCGCTGGGTCGCGTGCACACAGCCGGAGAAGCCCTCCGGGCTGTTGATATCGCCAGGCAGGCAGGCTTTGCCGAAATCAATCTGGACCTGATGTTCGCCCTGCCCGGGCAATCACTGGAACAGGCACTACAGGACGTTCGCACGGCACTGTCCCTGGGCGCGACCCACTTGTCCTGCTACGAACTGACTCTGGAACCCAACACTTTGTTTGCACGTCATCCGCCGTCCCTGCCCGAGGATGATCTGCGCGCAGACATGCAGACAGCGATTGTCGAAGCGCTCTCTGCCGGCAGCTTCGAGCGCTATGAAATCTCTGCCTACGCACACTCGTCATCACTGTCGCACCGCTGCAGTCACAACCTGAATTACTGGCAGTTCGGTGATTATCTGGGCATCGGTGCCGGTGCCCATGGCAAGATCAGCTCAGCAGTCGACGGCACCATCGTGCGACGCTGGAAGCACAAACATCCGGCACGTTATCTTGGCGCAGGTTCGGCGGTGGAACGACTGGGTGGGGAGACAGCGATCGCAACCGAAGAGACCGCGTTGGAATTCATGATGAATGCATTGCGGCTGGTCGATGGTTTTCCACTGCCATTGTTCGAACAGCACACCGGCACATCGCTGATACCCTGGCAAGGCACGATTGACCAGGCCATCGACCGGGGCCTGCTGGAACGAGAGGGTCTGTCATTGAAAGCGACGGCAACCGGCTTCAGCTGGCTCAATGAGATTCTGGCGATGTTTCTACCCGATACCCGACGCTATCCGGTCATTCCGCTGAATGCCGTCCGCTGAATACCATCCGCTGAATGCCTTTCGCTGACAACCGTCCGCTGATGGCATGGCTGTCTCAATGCCCGGCGGATTGAAGCATTCGCAGCAATTGGGACGGGTCCACTGCAGCGCCCGGTTCGGGATCTCCTGCTGGACGGCTTTGCGGTTCTCTGCCGGAAAGTACCTGGCCCGCTACCCCTGGCAAGCGGCCACCAAACTCATCGGCAAGCTCGGATGATGCGTCAGCAGATGCAGTGCCAGGCGCGGAGGATTCAGGTGCATGCACCGGCGCAAGCACATTCACATTCGGGTCCACACTCAACGTCACGGCATCGATCCCCGTCGGGCTGGATGAACTGTAGTGTGTGACACCATCGGCATCCACCCAGGTATAAACCTCGATCAGCCCGCCACCCCCGGAACTGGTGTCGGTCGTGTCCGTGGCCTGCCGTGAGAATGTAGCTGCCGCCCTGGAGGCATCTTCCCGGACGCCCGAGTACAGGCTGCTGATCTGATCAGCGCCGCGACCGGCCACTGATTTCCACAGCGCGCCCGGATCACCGCCACGCAGATAGGACCCGTAGGTCAACACGCCAGCTACCGCAATCAACGGCAGGCAAGCCTTGAACAGTAATCCAGCGACCAGTCGCCACAACATGTGCCATATCCACCGCTATTTCTGACTCTAGCGGCCATGAGTGAAGCAGCTTGATCCCGAGGCTTGCAATTTACCGACGATAGCCCTAGTATCCGGTTCCATTTTTTATAACCGGGAGGTTGCTATGAAACCGGAAATCCATCCCGAATACAAACAAATCACGGTCACCTGCAGCTGCGGCAACACGTTCGAGACGGGTTCAACGGCGGGCAGGGACCTGAGTATCGAAGTGTGTTCCTCGTGCCATCCTTTCTACACCGGTAAACAGAAAGTCATGGATACCGCTGGCCAGGTTGACAAGTTCCGCAGACGCTACGGCTCCAAGTAAGCCGCAGTCAGCCCTCATCGGCAGCACACGGACTGTGCTGGTTGACAAGTTGCAGAAAAGGCATCCAGCGCGATGCCTTTTTTTCGTTGGGCTGCTGTTCTGCAGCACGCTCGCGGTTGCCGAGTCCTCAGCGTCCCGCCTGCCTGAGTCCCGGACCTGCCTGGCCGATCTCGCTGCGGAACCTGTCACCGTTGTGCGGATTACCGACGGCGACACCGTGGTACTCGACGACGCAAGGCGTGTGCGACTGATCGGCCTGAATACCCTCGAACTGAATGCCTCCAGCGAACAGGACAAGCAGATGGCGCGGCGTGCCCGACAGGCACTGGGTGAGTTCCTCGAAGGTCAGGCTGTGATGCTCATCGCAGGGCGTGACCCGCACGACCGTCATGGTCGATCACTGGCACATGTGCGACTGTCAAACGGAGGCGACGCCGCGCAGTTCCTGGTCTCCCAAGGTCTTGGCCTGCCGGTTGCCGTGGGTAACAACACGCGCTGCGCTTACGTGCTGCAACGTCTGGGACAGGCAGCCCGGAAAGCCGGTCGCGGCCTCTGGGCATCACCGGGAGACTGGTATCTCGACCAGCCACGCCGGATCGGTCTGCGGCGCGGATTCCATGTGAGCAAAGGCCGGGTCGAACGAATAAGTGGACGCGGCAGTCGTACCAGCCTGGAACTGGACAATGGACTGCGCGTCACGCTCGGCCGGTATTGGCCGCGAAATGGGAAACAGGCACGGGCAGAGCTGCTTGCCCTGGTCGGTGAAGAGGTGGAGGTGCGGGGCTGGCTCAGCAACACAAACGGCAAACCGCGACTGATTCTGTACCACCCCGCGAACCTGGAACTGGCGAGCCACTGATGGATCACCAGCGCCTGTTTCTAGTGGATTCCAGCATTTACATTTTCCGCGGCTGGCAAGGCTTGCCAGCCGATTCGCGCAATCGTTTCGACGAGCCGGACAATGCCGTCCAGGGCTTCACCGAGACACTTTGCCATATCGTCGAAAACCACCGACCTGACATGATGCTCTGTGCATTCGATGAGTGCTTCAGACAGGGCGTGCGCAACCGGATATATCCTGGATACAAGGCCGATCGCCCCCCCGCGCCGGAAGATCTGGCTCCCCAATTCGCCCGCTGCAGGCAGTTGGCAACGGCTCTGGGCATCTACACCCTGGGCAGTGATCGTGTCGAGGCAGACGACATCATCGGACATTTCGCCGGACTGGCCGCCAGGCAGTCAGTACCCGTGACAATCGTCACCGGTGACAAGGACCTGGCCCAGTTCGTTACGCCTGCGGATCATTACTGGGACTATGGACGTCGTCCGGTGGCTGATTATGCTGATCTGCAAAAACGATTCAGGGTCCGCCCCGAGCAGATAGCCGACTGGCTGGCACTCAGTGGCGACAAGAGTGACAACATACCCGGTGTACCTGGCGTAGGCCCGGCCACGGCTGCCCGCCTGCTGAACAAATGGGGTGATCTGGACACACTGCTGGCCAACCTGGGCGAGGTATCCATGATGCGCTTTCGCGGCGCTCCTCGTGTCAGCCGACTGCTGTATGAGCACAAGGCATCGATCGCTCTGGCCAGGTCCCTGACCGGACTGATTGTCGATGATCAGCTACCGCAGGACCTGGCGCCCTGCGCACGTCTGCCTCGCGAAGAGGCCGAGCTGATCCAGTTTCTGCACGACGTCGGCTTTGCTGAAGCACAGTCGGCACGTATCGCAGCCAGACTCTCCGGCAAGTGACGACCTTGCACCAGAACAGGGAACTGCTGCTGTTCAACAAGCCATATGGTGTGCTGTGCCAGTTTACCGATAGCAGTGGACGCGAGACGCTTGCCGGTTTTATCGACGCACCCGGCTACTACCCGGCAGGCAGGCTGGACAGGGACAGCGAAGGCTTGCTGCTGCTGACCCGCAACGGCGCACTGCAGCAGCGTATCAGCCACCCGCGATTCAAGTTGACCAAGCAGTACCTGGTCCAGGTAGATGGCGCTATCGATGAGCAGGCCATCGACCGGCTGCGATGTGGCGTCAGCCTGAAAGACGGTCCTGCACGTGCACTGCACGTCGAACGGGTTTCGCCACCCGATGGAATCTGGCCTCGCGACCCCCCCGTCAGGGTGCGCAGGAACATTCCCACGAGCTGGGTACGGATCAGCCTGCAGGAAGGCCGCAATCGCCAGGTCAGACGAATGACGGCTGCCGTCAATCATCCTACCCTGCGTCTCATACGCACGCACATTGGTGCCTGTGAAGTCTGGTCACTGCGCAGCGGCCAATGGCGTTTCGAGAACCAATCGGCACTGTTTGCCTGAACAGCGGTCATTGCCACTCCACGCGTCGCCCGCACGGCAGGGACTGATACACTCGGCGAATGGTTTTGCCGCTTCATGAAATCCGGTCCGGGCCAATCTGCCACTGGATCCTGGCAGGGTTGTCTCTGGTCTTGTCTGCCGTGGTGCCTGTGCATGCCAGTGCATCTGAACTGATCGCAACGCCTGCCGTTGTCGAGCTGGATGATACGCGGCAGCAACTGCTGGTCACGACGATCGACTGGCAATGGCAACTGGCGCTGCGGGAAAAGCGGCTGCTGGGTCATTCGGCTGCGTTGCAGCAAGCCCTGTTCGACATTCCCCGCTTCTTCGACGGCCAGGTACAGAACGAGGATGATTCGTGGGTCAGGCTGTCTCATGAACAACTCGATGGCGACCGCTTCAGCGGCCATATCTTCACCGGTGGTGAATTATACGAACTGCAATATCGTGACGACATGGGCGGTCATGCGCTGGCCCGGTTATCAGGTACTAAAGCTGCAGGCTTTCCCTTCGAGGCGGGAATGGATGCCAGCAAGCTCGCGCACCCCGATGACAGTTCCCCTGACACACCAGAGCCAACGTTCGCGCTCAGTCTCGAGTCTGCCCTGTCAGGAAAACTGTCAACAGTGCCAACGGCGGGCTCCGCCTTGCTGACACCGCGTGCGATCAGGATAGGCATCGTCGTCGACAGTCGATACAACGACAAGCACAACGGTCGTGGCCTGGCCCATGCACTGGGTATCATCAATGGCGTGGACGGGCTGTACCAGAGTCAGCTTGGCCTGGCCATTCTGGTAGACAGTTTCAGGATCTATGATGATCCCGGGCAGGACCCACTGCGAGATTTCCAGGGAGACGTTGACCAGATGCTCGGCGCCTATCGCGACATCCGCCTGAACGATGACGAACTGCCCGCGGATCTGGCCTTGGTACATCTTTTCAGTGGCCACGGGGATCCGCAAAAGATCATCGGCCTCGGGTGGATCGGTACCGCATGTCGACTGGATGGCTACGACCTGAGCCTGTCGACACCGTTTCCATACGACATGCTGCTGTCGGCACACGAGATTGGCCATAACCTGGGCGCCCCTCACGATGACGACCCGGACTGCAACGCTGATGATGCCGCCACTGGAAACGAAGTCATGTGGTCCGAATTGTCAGGTGCCACACGGCCTGAGTTTTCCGTCTGCAGCCTGGACAACATGCGTTCCATGCTGGCAGCCGACTGTGTCATCGACGACATCGACGTCGGCGTGACACTCTCTGCAGAGTCCGCTGGCTCGGCCCGGCAGCAGTCCGTCACGGTCACCGTGGTCAATCAGGACAGCACGCGCACCGCTCGCGGGGTAACCAGCACGACCGTCTTTCCTGCCGGCACCAGCTTATCTTCTGCATCGGCAGGTTGCCGGATCCACAATGATTCGCAGCTGTTGTGTCAGCATGATCCGGTTGCTTCCGATGGAAAGGCAGCCCTGTCGGTAGTCGCCGAATTCACACAGGACACACTGCCGGTGATCACCAGCGAACTGTCCTACTCCGCATTCACGGACACCGACAAGCTCGACAACCGCGCCGCATTACAGATCACCCTGGACGACTCGATACCGTGGTCCGCGCTGAGCAGCAGCGAGGTACCTGGCGACCCCGATCCGACCGCCCAGTCCGGAACGGCTACCGGAGAATTGCCCGCGCAGGCGAGCGAGGATGCCGGACTACCTCTGCGCACGGGCGGCAGCGCCGGCACCGGCGCAGGCAGCAGCGGCCCGACAGCCCTGCTGACAGGAGTCCTGGCAATCCTGTTTTCAATCCTCAGGCAACGCATGGCAAGACGCAGGCCTGATCCTCTGATAACTCATCAGACCGGACGTAGGTGACAATTCAGTACGCGCGCTCAACCGAGTAGCGGGCAATACGTTCCAGCGCATCCCGGTGGGATGATTCGGGCACCTCTGACAGAGTGGCAATGGCGGCCTCTGCCGATTCCCGCGCGCGGTCCATGGACTTGTCCAGTGCATTGGTCTGCCGGATGACTTCGAGCACATCGGGCAGGCATTGCAGGCCTCCCTCACGGATGACCGAGGAGATCATCTGCGCCTGTTCGTCCGTGCCATCTCGCATGGCATAGATCAACGGCAGTGTGGTTTTCCCTTCGCCCAGATCATCGCCGATGTTCTTGCCCATGGTGCCGCTGTCGCTCTGGTAATCCAGCACATCATCCGCTATCTGAAACGCGGTACCCAGATGCATCCCGTAACTGGCCAGTGCGGATCGTATCGGCATCGACTGTCCAGCCAGCACGGCTCCCAGCTCGGTGGCAGCCTGAAAGAGGCGAGCAGTCTTGGCCTCGATCACCTCGATGTACTGCGCTTCGGAGACACCCGGCTCGCGCACATTCAACAGCTGCATGACCTCACCTTCAGCAATGCGATTGGTTGTCGAGGCCAGAATGCTCATGACCTCCAGACTGTGCACATCCACCATCATTTCAAATGAACGCGAATACAGGAAATCACCGACCAGCACAGCTGCCTCATTACCCCAGACCGCATTGGCAGTGTCCTGGCCCCGGCGAAGTTCGGACGCATCCACGACGTCATCGTGCAACAAAGTCGCGGTATGTATGAATTCTATGATCGCCGCAACCGTGACCGGATGTGCTTCGGTATTACCGTCCAGTCCACAGGCACCGGCGGCCAGCAGCACCAGTTGCGGTCGCAGCCGCTTCCCGCCACTGCCGATGATGTAGGCAGACAACTGGTTGATCAACACCACTTCCGAGGCCAGTCGATAACGAATCAGATCATCGACGCGGTCCATTCCCCGGGCAATCAGTGCCCGGCAGTCGTCGATCGAAGGACTCGATAGTTGTGTTGCAGGAGAATTCATGGTCTGGAATATGGATGCGCGCTCGTATACTGGCAAGTTCAGGGCTGGCAATCAACCTCTAAGCAATTCAGGGGCTCCTTCG
>JABDKN010000295.1 GCA_013002205.1 Granulosicoccus sp. | reverse complement strand
GCACGTGCAGCTATCCTGAGTATCGATTCCCCGGTGATACCGGCAACGACGAACAGATTCAAACCCAATGGCGGGGTAATGAATCCAACCCCCAATGCCGAAATCATCATAATGCAGAATTGAATTTCGTTCATGCCGATACTGTCCGCCAACGGCTTGAGGATTGGCGCCAGAATCACGATGTTCGGCGTCGTCTCCATGACACAGCCAAAGGCAATCAGAATCAATACCATCAGTAGTATCAACAGGTATGGATTCTCCGTAACTGAAGTAACCGTGGCAACAAAACCCTGGGGGACACCCATAATTGCCAGCGCCTGCGCCAATGGCAGGGAAAAAGCGATGATTGGCAGAATGACACCATTGACCTTGGCGGAACTAAGCAGCATCGGTGGAAAATCCGACAACTTCAATGTGCCGATGATGAAGCCGATGATGATGGTGACTATAACCGCCGTGGCACCGGCTTCAGTTGGAGTCAGACGTCCGGAGAATATGCTGTAGAAAATGATGCCCGGTACCAGAAACGCGTACCAGCCCGATGCCAGAGTGCGGCCCAGGTTGGACGCCCAGTCACCCAGACTCATCCTGCCGCCGCCTTCGTACTGGTAGATCCGATTGACCACGAGGTTGGTGACCAGTATGCCGATGAGTATCGCCGTCCCCGGAATGACCGCAGCCAGGAACAACGTGGAGGCCGAAATTCCCAGGACCAGACCGATGACGATGTAGGCTATTGACGGTGGTATGAGAATACCTGTGCAGGCGCCGGCAGCTACCAGTGCGCAGGCATAGGGCCTTGGGTAGCCACTCTCCACCAGTCGGTTGATGGTCATGCGACCAACGGCTGCAGCACCGGCTGCATCGGAGCCCGAGATCGCCGCAAACATGCCGCACACCAGTACAGTCGCTGAGCCAAACCCACCCTTGGTCCAGCACGTCAAGGCCTCGGCCACATCGAGAAATTTCCGGCTCAACCCGGTACGTACCAGCACATCGCCGGTCAGAATGAATAACGGTACCGCTGTGAGGGCAAACGCATCAATGCCATCGAACAGCGACTCACCGACCAGTGACAACGGCAATGCACCTGACATTAACAGCATCAGTATGGCTGCCGAACCGATGGCCGCCCAGACAGGCACGGCCAGGGCACAGAACAGGACAAACACCACAACCGGTACGTAGAACGCAGCACCAAGCTGTACCGTGGTAGAAAGTGTATTCCAGAGCATGAGCGTTCTCAGTCGAAGAGCTTGTTGCCTTCGAATACCGTTTCACCGGTTCGAAATGCGCGTACGTCACGGATCAGGGACTGAACGAGCCGCAGGGCCATCAGCGAAAAGCCAATGGGCACGGCGGCCAGAAACCACACCATAGGTAGTCGCAGACCATGGCTCACCGAGCCAAATTTCCAGGACACGGCAACGCTGTGATAGGAGTAATACAACGCGATGCAGGCAATGGTCAGCATCACCAGATCACCAAAGATGTACAGCAGGGCCTTGATGCGTGGCGACACGTAGTGCATGAGCACATCAATTCGGATGTGAGCACGCTCGCGCACAGCGGATGCTGCGCCGATCCAGGCAAGATATATGAAGGCGTAGCGCACGACTTCCTCTCCCCAGATCGACGAGTACGAAAATACCTCACGGCGAACCACCTCTACGGACATGGTCAGCACCAGCAACACATAAAAGACCAGCAGAGCCCACTGCTCCGCATTCTGGTCCAGCAGTCTGAGCGTGCGTTTCATCTTTTATCAGGCGTCGTGCACGAAGTATTTGCCTTGTGTTCCGGCGGCTTCTTCAAGCTTGCTGAATACATCCATGGAGCCGGCCAGCTCTGTCTTGAAGCTGTCCCATTCGCTCTTCTGATAGCCACCTGCGTCTTTCCACGCGTTGAGCTGATCATCCGAAAGCCGGTGAAACTCGACACCCAGCCGTTCAAATTCAGCCATGGCGTAGTTGCGAGCAGAGGGTACCTTTGCCAGATTCTGATGTGCCGTCATCTCGGAGGCAAACATGATGGCCTCCTGTACATCCGGCGACATGGAGTTGAACCATTCCAGGTTGCATGAGTAGACCTGGCTGTCCGGAACTGCCCGGGTGAAGGTTATGTGACTGAGGATGTCGCCAAAGCCGAATACGTATAGCGCACCGACAGCAGGATCAAGCGCGTCTGCCACTCCCTGCTTTATAGCTGAAGGCGTTTCACCCCAGGCCACTGGCGTTGGATTGGCACCGACCATTTTGTAATACTGCTGCAGCATCTGTGAACCCGGCACCCGGAACTTCACCCCCTGCAGATCATCGGGTACGAGCACAGCTTTTTCGGCCCCCTTGCGCATGGCAACCACGCGGGGGTCAATGACCACATAGAACAGCGGTTTGAAACCTTTCTCTTCCACTTTTGGATTGACTTCAGATTTCCATACGTCAGATCCGACGAGATTGACGAATCGCTGGTTGGATCCGCAGAAGTAGGGCAGGTTGATCAGGTCGACCACGGGTGCAAACGGCGCAAAATTAGACAGCGAATGCTGGGCCGCCTGGATAGTGCCACCCTGAACCTTCTGTACCAGCGCTCCACCAGCGCCCAGTTGACCGGCGGGCGAGAGCTTCACATAGATCTTTCCGCGTGTAGCGTTCTGAATGTTTTCCTTCAGGTCGAGCTGCATGATCGGGTAGCTGCGTGAGGCACCGAGCACGTAGGCGGTGGCTATCGTCATGACGTGTTCCGCTGCCGATTGCCGTTGCTGCTCTTCCTGTGCGGTCTGAGCGACTGCCTCATCTGACCAGAGTACGCCGCTACCGGCGGCTACTACGGCTGCGGTAAATGCGCCCGTGGTGGACAACTTAAGAAAATTCCTGCGCTCTGCGGATTGTCTGTCGTCCGTCTGTCGGCTTTGAATTGGTGTGTTCATCGTTTTCTCTTCGGATTGTGAAAGGCGGACAAGCGGGGTCTTCAACGCCCCGTTGGCAGTCAGCCGGAGTGGGTCTGATTCTGGTTGTCTTCTTTGAGCGTCCGAGCACGTTCTGCGGACAGAATGGCGGCCACAAAGGAAACTGACACGCCGATGAGCAGCAGTAATTCTCCGATATTTCCCAACAGCGGCTTGCCGGTCATCGAACCGAGAAGAACGTTGCCCACAAAGCCTGCAAACAGCACAACAGATACGAACAGATACATGCGAAAGACTCCTTTAAGTCAGATGAGAGCTTCAAAGTGAGCAACTGGGAAATCCGCACTGCCAGGGCACAGTAACATCAGGATCGGCAAAATGCCAGCGCTTGCATGAAAAATGCAAGCGCTGGCATCGATTGTAATGTTTGGCCTTTGTCGCAGAAGCAACATCTGCGTCATGGCGGTCTTCAATGTGGGTATAGCCGTGCAGGGTGAGCAGCTTGCGGCCGAAAGTGGCGAAAAGACGGTGCCACGGGCAATTACCTGGTACTCAGGTCGGCAGATGTACGTCAGGCTCTGCCAGGGGTTGAACAAATATCGGCCTGGAGCTGCACTTGCCGACCCTTATTGCCAGCATTCTTGTAGGATAACCTCCGATGACGGATCGGGTCTTGCCTACACTTGAGGATGTCGCACTGAAGGTCGACGTGTCGACATCCACGGTGTCGCGTTGCTTGAACGAACCCTGGCGGGTAGCGGAGGCAACTCGCAATCGAGTGCTTACAGCCGTTGCCGAGCTGGGTTATTCACCCAATTTTGGCGCTCAGGTGCTGGCGGCTAAACGCACCAATACATTCGGCGCCATCGTGCCGACCATGAGCAATGCCATCTTTGCCCGTGGACTGCAGGCGTTCCAGGATGAGCTGATGCGCAATTCGGCCACCATGCTGGTGTCCAGCAGTTCGTACGATGCACAAATCGAAGAGCACCAGATACGCACACTGGTTGCCCGTGGCGCCGACGGGCTGTTGCTTATTGGTAAGCGGCGAAGCAAATCCATCTATAAATTTCTTGAAGGTCGCGGAATTCCGGTGGTCATGGCCTGGACAATTGGCAAGGCCCATCCATGGTCCTACGTTGGCTTTGATAATGCGGCAGGCAGTGCGAGCCTGGCCGCTCGTGCCGTCGAACTTGGCCACAGGCGCTTTGCGTTTCTCAGCGGGGAGCGCGCGATGAACGATCGGGCCAGTGACCGGGTAAGAGGGGTAGTTCGGGTACTGCGACAGAACGACCTGGAGCACTCGGGTATGTGCATCATCGAATCAGCTTACACTTTTGACGCTGCGGGCGATGCGTTTCAACGCATCATGGAATCCAGTCCGCGACCGACCATTGTCATGTGCGGTAATGATGTACAGGCGGTGGGCGCACTGAAGCGGGCACAGGCCCTGGGAATTTGCGTACCTGAGGAAGTATCGATTACCGGATTCGATGATGTGGAACTGGCGACGGTCGTGGAACCCGGATTGACGACCGTGCACGTACCGCATCGTGAAATGGGACGCCGGGCTGCGGAGTTGTTGCTGGCTCAGGTTGCCGGAGAATGCGGTCCAAAAAGGATAAAGTTGCAGACGCATGTAGTAGAGCGACAGTCACTGGCGCCCCCGGGCGGCTGATTCGCCTGCGGATTGCGGGTACGGTCAGTCACTCATGCGAGATTCTCGTACCCAGTACTGCCAGACACTGCGCCATGAAGTCCGCCAGTGCCGTCCAGCCTTCGGCGGTCACGAGTTTTCCGTCTCGCAGTGCTTTCTTGGGACCCATCCTGACATAGGTTGCATCGGTCAACGCCACTTCAGGCTCAACGGTAAACAGGCCGGATACCTTCTTTCCGGCAATGACGTCAGGGACGGCGACCAGTACCTGCAGCCCGTGACAGATACAGAAGATGGGTTTGTCCGCCTGATGAAACTCCCTGACGATTTCCTGAACCCGCGGATAGGTCCTGATGGTTTCCGGACCGCGTCCGCCGGCAATGTAGACGGCATCGTAGTCGTTCGTGTCCACTGCGGAGAATGTGGCACTGATCTCGATATCGTGACCGGGCGTTTCCGTCCATGTCATCACCGGTCCGAAGTCGTGCACACTTGAACGAAGCTTGTAGCCTTTTTCCGTATCGGGACACACGATGTCCACCTGATGGCCGACGGCCTGCATGCCCTGCTCGAACACGTATATCTCGTATTCTTCGCTGTACTCTCCTACCAGCATCAAAATTCGTTTACCGGGCATTGTCTGATCCTCCGATACTCGTTTGCACCGCCCGTGTTCAGGTCAGTGGGGTTGGGAACTGATGAAAGCCAGGGTACTGTCCAGATCGCCGACACCGGCATCGAATGCAGGCATGAGGGGAAACCTGAGCTGCAGGCGATAGTCTGTCAGGCATGTCAGGCATGCTTCCATCCATCGCTTATCGTGTTGAATCCTTCACGATAGACTGCTTCGGGACTCTCTGCAAAATCCCGCCAGACGCGCGTGGCGGCCGCCAGGTCAGGCAGGCCGCGTCCAAATGCCTCGATGGTCAGCCACTGGTCATAGC
>JABDKN010000293.1 GCA_013002205.1 Granulosicoccus sp. | reverse complement strand
GCAGGACAGGGAATCGCAGGGGTCAGGAGCATTGGCCCGTGGAGTCAAATGTTTCAGACAGGGACACGAATGGATAATCGGGCAGCTCGAACTGCAGACAGTGACTGTACGAATTCCGCAAGGCACGAAACCATCCTGATCGACAGCGATCAGGCCATTGACTGGGCATCCCGCTTCCTGTCGGTGGATTCTATAGAGCCGGTGTCCGATACCCCCTGGGCCCGGACCTGGCGCATCCGCCATGTACACGGTTGCGCCTATCTCAAGGCTGTTCCATCCGCGCTGCTGAACGCAACGCGATCAGTACCGGCCCTGGCAACCCGATTTCCAGAGGTCATACCGGCTGTACTGGCCAGCGAGCCTGAGCGCGGTCTGCTATTGCTTGCCGATCATGGCGGTAAGGATCTTCAACGCAAGCCGGAGGAGAGCGTCAGATCACAGCTATTAAAGACCTATGCCCGCCTGCAGGCCGAATGCACTATCGCCAGCTCAACTGAATCGAACCTGCCCGACGGTTTGCCGACGCCAGACCCCGTTGCCTTGTTGGACGAGCTTCTGCGGTTTCTGACACCCAGTGGACCTTTGCCGACCCTGGCAGGAGCGCTCGTTCACGCCGATCATTTTCTATCCGGTTCGCAATGTCGCACCTATGCCGCGCTGATAACGCACCGCGCACACCTGCTGCGCAGCAGACTCAAAAATGCGAACAGACTGCCACTGACCGTCAATCACGGTGACCTGCGAGCGTCCAACGCAGCGCGTGTCGGTACTCGCAAGTACATGCTGTATGACTGGGATGAAGCCATGGCCGGACCAGCCGGCATGTCACTGCATGCGCTGTTCAGTGGCTGTTCCGTGCTGTTTGAGATACTGGGAAAAGGGGTGCTCTTCAGCAACCCGGACGCACTGCGTCAACCTCGCCGCGAACTGTCCGTCTACCTGGAAACACTGGAGAAGGAAAACTATGCGGACATGCAGGCCCTGAGTACCTACCTGGCCGACGGCGCGCTGGCCGGCATGCTGCACTATGTTGTCGGGTTCTGCCGTTTTCCGGACCAGGATCGCAAACGACGCCGGGCTGTTCGCAAAAATCTGACCAGTCGACTCAGCGACCTGCTGGATGTCTGCGATTACCTGTGTCTAAACGACGGTGGTGATACCTTGTCCGCTGCAGAAAACTATGTCCAACTCGGCCGGGCATGGCGAGCAGAACGCTTACTGGCTGAACATTGCCGACAGCACCCCTCAGATGCGCAGGCCTTCACGCAACTGGGTCATGTCAGGCTGCTGCGAGCCAGGGATGCACGTGCTATCGATGCCTTTCGTCATAGCCTGGAAATCGCCCCGGAGAATCCACCCGTCTGTGCAGCCCTCGGTGGCCTGTACGCGAAGGCTGGTGACTATCGGCGTGCCAGACGATACCTGCGACGATCGTGTCGACAGCAGCCGAACGAAGAGACGGAGCGCCTGCTTGAGCGTGTCCATGAACTGGATGATGCCAGGCGATCCGCCGCCTTGACAGGCGTGGTACCCAGCGTGCGGTTTACCGCCGATGAACTGGCTAGCGGGGTACCAGCGCCTGAAACCTTGTATCTGTGCGATGCGCTGTTCCGTCGCTACGGTGTCCTGCACATGAAGCAGGTGTTTGACGTGGACCTGCTGGCCAACTGTCATGATACGTTTCTGCAGCGATATCGAGCCTACTTGTCCGACAGGCGGCACAAGGACGCGTTGCGAATAGGCGACAAACGCTTTCAGATCACGATAGATATCGCCCCACCGTACGATTCTCCCGCACTGTTCGGCAATGAACTGGTGCTGGCATTGATGCGACGGGTTGTCGGCAAGAGTTGCATTCTTGGTTGTTTTACCTCCGCCATGTCCCTGCCCGGCTCAGAGGATCAGCGATTACACAAGGACCACAAAGCGCTTTTTGACGGTGAGTCTGATGTGTCGGCTATTCCCAGCTTCGCCGTCACCGTCATGGTTCCCCTGGTCGACGTCAATGAACATGTGGGTACGACGCTGGTTAAAAAAGGCAGTCACCGCCTGACCAGTGCACAGTCAGCTGACCTGCCTTACCAGACTCCACTGACGGAGATCGGGGATTGCTACCTGATGGATTATCGCCTGTCTCACCGGGGACAGGCCAATCGCTCCAATCAGCCACGGCCCATTTTGAGTATGGTCTATTCACGTCCGTGGTTTCGCGATTACATCAATTTCAGCAAACAACCACCCTTGCGTATCGACGCCGAAACGTTCGCGCAATTGCCAGATGCGGTGAAACCGCTGCTGGACTGGACGAATGAACCCGGACCGAGGGCAGTTGTCCCGGACCCTTCATGAGATGTAATGGCACAACCTGGAATTTCCGGATACCGGTCCAGCCCGGCTGTGTGGTGGGCTACCGTTGTCGATTCATGTTCGGCCTATCGCGAGGTGCGTACCCGGTCGATCAGGTACTGCACCAGCAGAGCTACCGGCCTGCCCGTTGCCCCTGTGCGACTGGCATCTGAGGCGGTGGCAGCGACATCCAGATGAGCCCAACGC
>JABDKN010000144.1 GCA_013002205.1 Granulosicoccus sp. | reverse complement strand
TTTATTCGCGTTTTGCTCTACACGTGTAGAGTGAATTGCCGCCATCAGGCCATCTCAGTGCGAGGTGGCCTTTTGTCGTTCAGGAACCTCGATTGCTACACTGTTATCCTCGCTTTGAGCTGATCGGATTGACCGGCCATGAACTCGTTTGACCACCCCCGGCGATACGTCACTGATCGCCTGACTGTCCGGCCCGGACTCCTGCTGCTGCTCGGGTCGACGGTCCTGGCAGCCTGTTCGGTATTAAAACCGGTCAATCTTCTCAATGCCCTGGTCCCATCCTCCGGATATACCCTGGCGAGCGACATTGCATACGGACTTGATGAGCGTCAGAAAATGGATATCTATTTTCCGACGAAGCCTGCACCTGAATCTCGCGTCATCGTTTTCGTCTATGGCGGGGCGTGGCGAGAGGGGAACAGAAGCGAGTACAAATTTGTTGGCCAGGCACTGGCGGATGCGGGTCATGTTGTCCTCATTCCGGACTACCGACTGTATCCGTCCGTAATCTTTCCGGAATTTCTCCGCGACATTGCCGACGCCATTGCAGCGTTGAAGCTAAGCTTTGCACAACGATCGGGCGATTCTATAGATCAAGTGGTGCTGATGGGACATTCTTCGGGTGCACATACAGTAGCGATGCTGGCCAGTGATCCTCGATGGCTGGACAGCAGCGGCATAACGCCTGCCGCATTGATCGCCATCGCAGGTCCATACGATCTGCCACTTGATGATCCGGAAGTGGAACCTGTTTTTCGCAGTGTGTCCGGATTTGATGAGGCCAGACCGGTGGCTCTGGTTACCTCGGAACATCCGCCTGCACTGCTTGTACACGGTGACAAGGATAAACGGGTGAAACCCTTTCACACCCGCCACTACGCTGCAGCCTTGACGGCGGCCAGGGTGCCTGTGAAAGTGCACTGGCTGAAAGAGACCAGGCATGCAGCCTCCATTTCGGGGCTGGCAGCGCCTCTGGATTCCTCGTCTGAAAATCGCGACCGCATCACCGGGTTTCTGGAGGGGCTCTGACTGCTGGTTCATCACTCTTGCCAGAAACGGTGTAAATCGGCTTCAATGGGTGTACATGTGTACTGTCAGTGCATCATGAATTCAATGTTCCGGCAAATACAGTCTGCGCAGGATATTCGCAATGGGTACACGGTTTGAGGTGCGCTGCAGGCAGTTGGTCGAATCATTGGGCTTGTGTCATGCGGGTGACGTGTCTGCAGTCAGGCGATTATCTGGCGGGGTGGCATCGGATATTGCGGTGGTTACGGTTGGCCGGCAAAGTGTCTGCGTCAAGTTCGCGCTGGAAAAGCTGCGGGTGGATGAAGACTGGTTTGCACCTGTGCACCGGGGTAGAGCGGAGTTTGCCTGGTTGGCGGTTGCAGGCGACGTCGTGCCGGATGCAGTGCCAAGGCTGTATGGATGGTCTGACGACGACAACGGCTTCGCGATGGAGTACATCGAGGGTTCCGATGTTTCCCTGTGGAAGTCGGAGTTGCTTGCCGGGGTGCCGGACACGGGAGAAGCCGGGGCAGTCGCAACCATCCTCGGTCGAATCCACGCCGAGTCCACGAAACCGGGTTTTGATCGTGAAGCGTTTGGCACCAGCATTGACTTCGAGTCATTACGGATCGATCCCTATCTTCGATTTACCGCGGGAAAGCACCCTGATATTGCCCCTCGGATTGTGGCACTTGCTGATCAGTTGTCACAGTCCAGCATAGCGCTCGTTCATGGCGACATCAGCCCCAAGAATATTCTGTTGCGTGGACGCCAGCCCATATTGCTGGACGCCGAGTGCGCATCGATGGGCGATCCGGCATTCGATGTGGCATTCTGCCTGAACCACCTGCTGTTGAAGTCCATACACCTGCCAGATTCTGCAGCGAACCTGCACAGCGCCATGACCCGATTCTGGAACGCCTATGCATCCCAGGTAAGCTGGGAAGAAGAGCATCGACTGGAAAGCAGGGTTACCAGGCTGCTACCCGCGTTGATGCTTGCAAGAGTCGACGGAAAATCGCCGGTCGATTACCTGTCGGACGTCTCCAGGGCCAGGGTACGCGCCGTTGCAAAACCATTGATTGACTCCCCAGTGGATGAAATAGGCGAAATTCTCCAGGTACTGCAACAGGAGACGAGCGTATGAGCGATCAGCTCATAGCAAAGGTGTCGGCACGCAGGGTGTGGGACAGCCGGGGGAATCCGACTGTGGAAGCCGAGGTAGCATTGCACGGCGGCGCCGTGGGTCGTGCCATCGCACCCGCCGGTGCATCGCGAGGGGCACGGGAAGCAATCGACTTACGAGACGGTGGCGCGGTGCTCGGTGGCCGGAACGTATTCCGCGCTGTAAGCAACGTCAATGAGCTGATAGCACCTGCCCTGATTGGTATGAACGCCAGTGAGCAGCAGGAGGTCGATAGTGCATTGACGGCCTTGGATGGAACTCCATTGAAATCGACACTTGGTGCAAATGCTACCGTCGCAGTATCGATGGCGGTATTGCATGCCGCGGCCAGGGCAAAACAGGTACCTCTGTGGCGACATGTCGCCGACCTTTCCGGTCAAACACCCAGTATTCCCCTGCCGGAGATCCAGATCTTTGGTGGTGGTGCCCATGCCGGTCGCAGGGTCGATGTACAGGATTTCATGGTGATGGTTCCTGGTGCTGGTACTTTCGATGAAACCTTGGAAATCACCTCGGAAATTTACCGCGCTGCGGGTGCGATCATGGCACGCAAGGGTAGACGTGTCGGGGTAGCGGACGAGGGCGGCTGGTGGCCTGTTTTCGACAGCAATGAGGAGGCTCTGGAGACTCTCGTCATGGCGATCGAGGATGCCGGAGAGGTACCAGGCGAGCGCGTTGTGATCTCACTGGATATTGCAGCGTCCGAATTCGGCAACGATGGACGCTACCATCTGGCCCTGGAGAATCGTGTGCTGGATCGGGACGAGATGATCAGCTTGCTGGGAAAATGGATCGATGCGTATCCCATCGTGTCAATCGAAGATCCGCTGGCCGAGGATGATCCTCAAGGCGTCATCGAGTTTACTCAACAGTTTGGAGACCGGGTACAGATCATAGGTGACGACTACCTGGTGACGAATGCGGATCTGGTCGCCAGGGCCGCCGATGACGGCGCATGCAACGCCGTACTGATCAAAGTCAATCAGTCGGGCACTGTGACTGAATCAATGGCCTGCCTGTCGTTGGCGCGTGCGCGTGGATACCGTGGCGTTGTATCGGCCAGGTCCGGTGAGACCGAGGATGTGACGATCAGCCACCTGGCCGTTGGACTCGACGCCGGGCAATTGAAAGTCGGCTCGTTTACCCGTTCAGAGCGAATGGCCAAGTGGAATGAATGCCTGCGAATCGCAGACCAGTCGGGTTCTGGATCTTTCGTCGAGGGTGCGCCGCTGGCCGGAACATGGTGGTCCCGGAAATAGAACGATGGAAAGACATGAAATTGTTGGATCTGCCAGCACGGACTGGTCGTCATGGTCATGATAGATAAATGAATTCACGATAGTGAGGAGGTTTGGCATGAACAGTTACGATTACTCAGGACAAGTTGCGGTGATTACCGGTGGTTGTAACGGTATTGGTGCTGCTATCGCTTCTCGCCTGGTGCACTCAGGGGCCAGGGTTGCCATCTGGGATATGGATATCACAGATGTGGAAGTTAAAATAAGGGATCTACCTGCAGACGAGGTGAGTCTGGTAACCGTAGATGTCAGTGATCCTGACCAGGTCGATGCTGCCGTGACGGCGACCTTGTCCGCATTTGACAAAATCGACGTGCTGATCAACAGTGCCGGGATTGCGGGCCCAACCAGCACGGTCATTGACTATCCTGCCGAGATGTGGCGGAAAGTTCAGGCTGTGAATCTTGATGGCACTTTCTACTGCTGCAAGTCGGTGCTGCCGGGAATGATAGAACACGGTTACGGCCGAGTTGTAAACGTGGCATCGATAGCAGGTAAAGAGGGAAATCCAAATGCGTCGGCCTATTCTGCGTCAAAGGCTGCCGTGATAGCCCTGACGAAATCCCTGGCCAAGGAGCTGGCATTACACGATATCGCCGTCAATTGCATAACACCTGCCACTGCCCAGACGCGGATTCTTGAGCAGGTCACCCAGGAATTTATCGACTATATGCGCTCGAAAATCCCGCGCGAGCGATTCGTCACGGTTGAGGAAATTGCAAGCATGGTGCTGTGGATGGCATCGTCAGAAAACTCCTTTACCACGGGCGCTGCTTTCGATCTGTCCGGGGGTAGGGCAACTTATTGAGCAGCCCATGTAAGGCGCGCCGTTGAGGTCAAGTGTTTTCAGGGAATTGCACGCCGTGCCCATGTGGGATAATTTGAGCGCAGTGCCAGTGTGTAATGAGTGTCTAAATCGTTGGAGTTTGACCCCCCATGAGTGTGTTTGATTCTCTCGCCGAGCAGCGCTACCAGAGTTGGCTGGACAGGATTTCAGCACCCGGTTACCAGCCATCGCCGCCTGTGCACAGGACGGCTACCCGGACATCCTATGAGGGCCATGTTTTCAGCGAAGTCCTGCGCTATCTGGACAAGGCCGGGGCGGCACGCACACCTGAATGTCGTGCCCGATTCCTGGAGAAGGCTCGACAATTGGAAGTGCAGCTGGTGATCCTGCTGGAACGGCAGAAGATGCCACACGTCATTTCCACACTGCGCGCATCGATCGCCAGCCATCGGCGCGAGGTGCTTGAGCAGGCCAGCAGCACACACATTCGTACCAGAACACAAGCTGTCAGCTGAGTACTGTTCAGTGCTGCGTTAGTGTGTTGCGCAACGTCGGGTCATCGTCCACTTAAGACAGGTACTCCCGCCGGACAGGTTTTCTGAACCGCAGCCGATCCAGGTTTCCTTTCGATGCGCTCCGATTGAAAACACCCATAACCCAGCCCTAATTATCAGGGTACGGTGAATTCCATGACGCCGACACGCATCTCGCCATCGATGATGGGCCGGTCGCTGGCTGTCTGCCAGAACCGATCCGGATTGGTCACCACCCTGGCGATCAGGCGGGCATACCGCTTGCCTGAGCCTATCCTTGATTTCTCCACAGTGAATCCGGTGCTGCTGGATTCGGCAATACGCGTGGTCTGCATCAGGAGATTCTGGCTTTCGAAGGCGGGTGATGTCGACACTTCAAGATCGTAGGTAATGGTATCGCCGTTCATGTCATGAGCAGGTCGCCACCGAAATACTATCTCGTCACCTTCGAACTTCGGTGAGCGGTGCTTGGGTGGCAGCGGAATGCCATAGTTGACCAGGGCGGCATGACTTTGCGACACATAATTCGGAAAATTATCGGCAATGCCCGGGTAGTAGGAGGCGTTGTGCTCTATGTCGGGCATTCGGCTGGCATAGGTGCTGGTGACCGATGTGTACAGGCTGACGCGTTCAGCAATATTGCTATCCATGAGCTGGTTGTTGCGCAGTGCCTGGGCTTTTGCCAGCACTTTCTGGTGAAGGCCGGGCATGCGGTAGAACCGGTTGATGAAATTGCTTGCTCGGCCTTTGCCATAGCCATAGTAAAGCCTGC
>JABDKN010000259.1 GCA_013002205.1 Granulosicoccus sp. | reverse complement strand
CGGGGTGTTACCCGACCAGCGTGCAGCTTGGATTTCTTCCTTTGCTGGAAGCGGGGGTGGTAGATACCAGGTCCCTGATTGCCGACGCCAAGTCCGGCATCACCGGGGCTGGTCGTGGTGCATCGGTTGCCAATCTGCTGGCTGAAGCTGCAGACAGTTTCAAGGCCTATGCGGTTGCTGGGCACCGGCACCTGCCGGAAATAGAGCAAGGTCTGGCAGGCATGAGTAAAGCACCTGTCAGCCTCACTTTCACACCGCACCTGCTGCCGATCATCCGGGTCATTCATGCCACGTTGTATGCGCGTCTCACCGCCGAGGTCGATCTGCAGGCTTTGTTCGAGGCGCGGTTTCGTGAAGAAGCCTTCGTCGATGTCATGCCTGCCGGTGCGCACCCGGAAACGCGTTCGGTTCGAGGGACGAACGTTTGCCGCATGGCGGTACACCAACCACAGGGTAGAGCGACTGCGGTGGTGCTGGTGGTTGAGGACAACCTGGTAAAGGGAGCAGCAGGTCAGGCGGTGCAGAACTTGAACCTGATGCTGGGGTTTGCGGAAACCACGGGTCTGGTGCAGCCAGCCCTGATGCCCTGAGACTGCACGGTCACCGACGATGATATCGCGGCTGCCTCGCCCGCTTCCCTGGATTGGGTTGGCGATTCTGGGCTTACTGGCTGCGTGGCTGCTGGGTAATTACCAGGGGCAGGCCAGTTCGCGCGAGCGGCTGGTCCAGCTGCAGAGTCGTAGCGAGCAAGCCCTGCTGAGTGCACAATCACGAAATCAAGCGCAGCAACTGAAGCTCGAGCAATTGGCACGCGCACGCGATGTGGCCGATGCCAGGGCGGCAGCCCTGCAGGCGAGCCTGGATACCGGCCTGAAACAGTCAATCAATGACGCGGCAGAGCTTGCGCTGTACCGTCGAATTGCCAGCTCGAATGGCCCCAGGGAGTTGTGGATCGACGCTATCCGACGGCTTGATGACGAGCCTGATGTGCTCAAGATCACACTGGTACAATCCGGAGGCCGTAATCGGATTTCCGGACGAATCGGGGTGGCGTTTACCGCAAGGCAGAATGGCGTCGATCGGCGCTGGGAAGTGACGGATGCCAGCAGCGGGACGTTGAAACTGACGGAGGACCAGGCTCAAACCGGCTCGACGTCGAGTGAGGATTCGATCACAGTCGCAACGTTTGACCTGAGATTTTTCCAAACCCTGTTGGTTAAGGCCGATAACATCACTACTATGAGTCCGGAATATGTGGAAGTGTCGATATTGCCGGATGGCAAGCGACTCAAACCCAGCGTGCAACGATTTCGCTGGGCAGAGATATCAGAGAATTAAATTCGGAATACTTGACTAAATTACTAGGTCAAGTACACTGCCAAGTAATGCGAATGAGAGGAATTCCCAATGAGTGCTGAAGTCAATTTTGACGACTTCGAGATGCCTGACCCCCTGGTATTTACAGAAGCGGCGGCATTGAAAGTGAAGGAATTGATCGTGGAAGAGGGTAATCCGGATCTCATGCTGCGGGTATTTGTGTCGGGGGGAGGTTGTAGCGGATTCCAGTACGGTTTCACGTTTGATGAGGTGGTCAACGAAGGAGACACCGAGGTCAAGAAGGAAGGCGTGAAGCTGTTGATCGATCCCATGAGTTTCCAGTACCTGACCGGTGCAGAAATCGATTACACCGAAGGTCTGGAAGGCTCCCAATTCGTCATTCGCAATCCAAATGCGACAACCACCTGTGGTTGTGGCTCGTCATTTTCTGTCTAGCCCGGGGTCGGTATCCCGACTGATTCTGCGCCGGACCAGCCACTTGTAGCTGTCGGCTACCGCGCGGTCAGTGCCTGGATGGTCTGCTTGCCTACCGATTCGTTGATGGCTCGCCGATCGTCAAGGTATTCGACACAGATGCTACCTGCTGATCGATATCGACCAGGACGCTGCGCATCTGCGCCGTCATCTCCTCGGAGATTGCAGCCAGTTCCGGCAGGTACTTTCTGTCAATGGGTTGTGCAGCCGGCAATTCGACCTTCAGCGGATCTATCTGTTTGTTGTTGACGCGAAATTCATAGTGCAGGTGAGTACCGGTTACTCGTCCCGTTTTGCCAACATAGCCGATGACATCGCCCTGTTTGACGCGCTTGCCTACGACCGATTTGCCAGAGATCTTGGACATGTGCGCGTACAGCGTACTGAACTTCTTGCCGTGCTGCAGAATGACGGTATTCCCATAGGCGTTCTTACTGCCGGAGAACGTAACCTTGCCGTCTGCAGTCGCGTAGATGGGTGATCCGTGGGGAGAACCGTAATCGACCCCTCGGTGCGCGCGAATCTGGTGCAGGACAGGGTGCAGGCGATTCGGGTTGAATTTGGAGGTAATCCTCACGATGTCGACTGGATGGCGTTTGAAGGTCCGCCGTTTTGGCTGCCCATTCGGGTCGTAGTAGGCCGCTACACCATCGTCGGTAGTGAATCTGATGGCGCGATAATTCTTGCCGCCACGGATGAACTCTGCAGCAAGGATATCGCCGTCACCGATATAGCTGCCATCACGATAGAGCCGATCGTAGACCAGACTGAACTGGTCACCCTTGCGAATGTCCCGGGCAAAATCCAGTTCCCATTGGAAAATGTCTGCAAGTTCCATAATGGTTGACTGTTTCAGATTCGCCTCCTCGGCAGCCAGGTAGAGCGATTGCTCGATCGTACCGGATGTCACGACGCGCTCTTTCTCGACCGGCAGGTCGATTGAGGCCACGGCGAAATTGTTGGCAGAGCGACGAATGGTTATTCGCTTGTCATCACCTACTCTCACCGCCAGGCTGTGAAAGTCGCCATTGGGCAGCTGCTGGATTTCCAGCTGCAGCCCGATCTTGAGATTGGATAGATATTGCTTGATCAGGTCATCGGTCAAAAGCTGCGGCATCTGCTCGATCTTCACGCCGTGCCTGTTGAGAATGCCGGAGAGGGTATTGCCCGGGGCAACGGCGACGATGGTTTTCAATGCACCTTCCGGTGCACTGGCGTTCTTGCGGGCAGCAGCCAGCGACGGATGCTCGTAGAGCGGTGACAGCGTCACGGTGCGTGCGCCTGCGGAATCCTCCGCAACCGTTGAAGGAAGGTCTGCCAGGGGGTCGAACATGGTATCGGCCTGCAGATGCTCCGTCACCGCAGTGTCAGGGGATGCATCGGAATGCATCGATTCGGCTGGCATGTTTCCATCCTGAATGCTCGGCGCGGATCGTGTGGACAGATGCGTCGTCAGCGCGTCTGCGGCATCGTCAAAGAAGAAGGTGGGAGCAGGAATGCTCGCCTGCACAATCGCCGGGGCGGGTTTGATCACGTCGGTGCCATTGCTGGCCGTGGTCCACAAGATGCCGCCTGCCACCATGGCAAGGGCAGCTGTCAGCTTGGTCGTGTGCGAAAAACCCGGCTTATCCTGCCGATGGGTCGAATGGATACGAACGGCACCGATGCCAGACCCTGATGACTTGTGAATCGCGGCCCGGCGTTTGGGTCTCTGGGCACTCTGCTGCGGAAATCGAGCTGTAGCCCGGGTATTGTACCGCGTAGCAGAGCCTGTTGATGTACCGACGCGATTGAATGAGCCGGGAGAAAGGTCCACACAATGCGGACGGTGTTGAGCATTTCTTGTGTTCAACGCGGGTGTCCGTTCGTAGCTTGGATTGTGAGTTAGCGGCGCTGTTTTTCGTTATAGTCGCAATCGCATGGTTCAGCGCACGATTAAGTGTAGAACAACTACAGAAAAAGTGTCCATTCATGAGGTTGCGTTACGCAACAATATGTAAAGACATCACCAGACCGGAAATACATTGCCGGTTTCAGCGGAGCAAGCTTACAGTCATGTCCTTGGAACAGTCCATAAACAGTGCCTCAATCGATGAGCAGATTGCGCTCATCTCCCGAGGTGCTGAAGAGATTCTGTTGGAAAGCGAGCTGCGCGCCAGGCTGGCAGAAGGACGGCCCCTGCGCATCAAGGCGGGATTCGATCCAACTGCCCCTGATCTGCACCTGGGGCATACCGTGCTACTCAACAAGATGCGCCAGTTCCAGCAACTGGGCCATCAGGTTATATTTCTGATAGGTGATTTTACCGGGCGCATCGGCGACCCCAGTGGCCGGAACGCTACCCGGCCTGCGCTCGATGACGAGGCTATCCTTGACAATGCCCAGACCTACAAGCAGCAGGTGTACAAGATTCTTGACGAGGAATTGACCGAAATCCGCTTCAATGCTGAGTGGTTCGGCCCCATGCCGGCGAGTGATCTCATTCGGCTGGCATCGCGCCAGACGCTCGCCCGTATGCTCGAACGTGACGATTTCGCCAAGAGGTATCGTGAACAGCAACCCATAGCGCTGCATGAGCTGTTGTATCCGCTGGTGCAGGGCTACGACTCCGTTGCGCTGAAATGCGATGTGGAACTGGGCGGTACCGACCAGAAATTCAATCTGTTGATGGGTCGAGAGCTGCAGAAAGTCAATGGCCAGCCACCACAGATCGTTCTGACAATGCCGCTGCTGGAGGGTCTCGACGGTGTGCAGAAGATGTCCAAGTCACTGAATAATTACGTGGGTGTGGAGGACACGCCTGAAGAGATGTTTGGTAAGTTGATGTCACTGCCTGACGACATCATGTGGCGCTACTTCGATCTGCTCAGCGTAAAAACCAATGAACAGATTGCCGGCTTGAAGAAGGCTACCGAGCAAGGTATGAATCCCCGGGATGTGAAGTATGAACTGGGCCTGGAGATGGTGGAGACTTATCACGGTCGAGGCGCAGCTGAAACGGCCAAAGAGGCATTCATCCAGCGATTTCGCCAGGGACAGTTACCGGATGATCTGGAGATCGTGCAGATAGCGGCAGGCACTGAAGGGCGCCCGCTGGCGAATGTTCTCGTGGATGCCGGTCTTACCAGCAGTACTTCAGAGAGCCATCGAATGATCAAGCAGGGTGCCGTGCGCATCGATGGCGAACGGGCTGCGGATGGAAAACAATGTCTGGCGGGTGGGGCGGATGTCATTCTGCAGGTGGGCAAGCGTAGAGCGGCCCGTGTGACGATGGGATAGATTGCCGGGTCGAGTGTCGTGTGGTGCACTCCACTTCTTCGTCAATACGCGCGTCAGCGGGCTCAATCTCCCGTCCTGATGGACGTTAACCGTGGTCTTCCGGTGTCATTGATTACACTCGTGACCAGGAGGCAGGAGGCAGGAGGCAGGAGGCAGATTGGCAGATTGGCAGATTGGCAGATTGGCAGGGCTGCCGGGATCTGTTCCGGCACATCAAGGGAGCTTGTTCCGTGGAGCGCATTAAATTTTTCGCCACGGCATTGTTTTTATGATTTTAAGTCGTAGAATGCACCCCCTTGGCGCGGCGTAGCTATGGCTGACAGATTCAGCCGCTGAGCAGCGATGAGAATCTGAATTTAGTTATTGCGAAGTAGGAAAGTTCGTGGTACATTTCTCGAACTCGGCCAAGCGGAAATACGTTTGCGTACAGGCCCGCTCTTTTACAACTGAATCAAGTAATTTAAATGGGTGCTTGGATTGCACTGGTTGCCTTTGGCGATTAGCTGTAAACGAAGTAC
>JABDKN010000258.1 GCA_013002205.1 Granulosicoccus sp. | reverse complement strand
GATGAGGCGCTTTATCATGACATTCTCAACCGCTGCCTGCGCGCTGGAGAAGTGTGTATGGATGAACAGATGTCACATGGCGGAGCATCACCCAATGCCGTGCATCAGGGCGCTCAGTCCGGTCACGACAGCGCACCGGATGCCAGTGCGACCGAGCGGGCACAGCAGGAGCTGGAAACCATGACCGAACAGTCGAAGGACAACCATACCGAGCAACAGAACTGAAGGAACGGCAGACATGGCCACTGCGGCAATCCACGAACCAACTTTTCTGTTCGGCAAACTTGGCTGGCATTCGCTACCGCTGCATGAACCGGTAATCGTCGTCACCTTCATTGGTGTTGTCATTCTCGGAGGGGCACTGGTCGGTGCCTTGACGTACTTTCGACTCTGGGGCTACCTGTGGCGGGAATGGTTCACCAGCGTAGATCACAAGAAGATTGGCATCATGTACATGGTGCTGGGCCTGGTGATGTTCCTGAGAGGATTCGCCGATGCCATCATGATGCGTCTGCAGCAGGTCATGGCGTTCAATGGCTCAGAAGGCTACCTGAATGCACATCATTACGATCAGGTGTTTACCGCGCACGGCGTCATCATGATCTTCTTTGTGGCGATGCCCTTCGTTACAGGCCTCATGAACTATGCCGTACCATTGCAGATTGGTGCACGCGACGTCTCCTTCCCGTTTCTGAACAACTTCAGTTTCTGGATGACCGCGAGCGGGGCGGCCCTGACCATGATCTCGCTGTTTGTCGGTGAATACGCCAAGACCGGTTGGCTCGCCTTCCCACCGTTGTCACAGCTGTCGGCCAGTCCGGACGTCGGTGTGGATTACTATATCTGGGGTCTGCAGATTGCGGGAGTCGGCACGACGCTCTCAGGCATCAACCTGCTGGCCACGATCATCAAATTGCGGGCTCCCGGTATGACCATGATGCGCCTGCCGATCTTCACCTGGACATCACTGTGCACCAATGTACTCATCGTGGCCAGTTTCCCGGTACTGACGGCAACGCTCGTGCTGTTGACTCTGGATCGCTATATCGGCGCTAATTTTTTCACGAACGATGTTGGCGGCAATCCAATGCTGTACATCAACCTGATCTGGATCTGGGGGCATCCCGAGGTGTATATCCTGATCCTGCCATTATTCGGCGTGTTCTCCGAGGTTGTCGCTACATTCTCTGCCAAGCGTCTGTTCGGTTACTCGTCGATGGTCTATGCCACCATCTGCATCACGATTCTGTCCTACCTGGTGTGGTTGCACCATTTCTTCACCATGGGCTCAGGCGCCACGGTCAACTCTTTCTTTGGTATAGCGACCATGATCATCTCGATTCCTACCGGGGCGAAACTGTTCAACTGGCTGTTCACCATGTACCGTGGCCGCATTCGCTATGAGCTGCCGATGATGTGGACGGTGGCTTTCATGTTGACCTTTGCCATCGGTGGCATGACCGGGGTCATGCTGGCTGTGCCACCGGCCGATTTCATTCTCCACAATTCGCTGTTTCTCGTGGCGCATTTCCACAACGTGATCATCGGCGGAGTCGTATTCGGTGTCTTTGCCGGCATCAATTTCTGGTTCCCCAAGGCCTTCGGTTTCAAGCTCGACCGGTTCTGGGGACTCGTCAGTTTCTGGTGCTGGGTGATCGGATTCTGGGTGGCCTTCACACCGCTCTACATTCTTGGCCTGATGGGCGTTACCCGGAGAATGCGGGTGTTCGATGATCCCTCGCTGCACATCTGGTTCATCATTGCAGGCTTGGGTGCCTTGTTCATCGCAGCCGGTGTGGGTGCGCTACTGATGCAGATTTTTGTCTCGATCAGAAATCGCAAGGCGCTGGCGGTGGGTGGTGATCCGTGGGGAGCACGCACGCTGGAGTGGTCAACGACGTCACCGCCACCGGAATACAACTTTGCATTCACGCCAGTCATCTATGACGTGGATGCCTGGGCGGACATGAAGGCTAACGGTTATTCGGCACCCACATCAGGTTTCCGCCCGATTCATATGCCTAGAAATTCCGGAGCAGGGGTCATTCTCTCCGGCATAGCGCTGGTGCTTGGATTTGCACTGGTCTGGCATATCTGGTGGCTGGCTGCCCTGTCCTTCATCGGCATGATTGCCGCGACTATCCGGCATACCTTCAATTATGATCGCGACCACCACATTCCGGTAGAGACAGTGATCTCCACAGAATCAAGACGTCTTGCGCATGCAGGCGGCGCGGCTGAAGGATAGGGCAACAGATATGAGCAGTACGATTGATACCAGCCCCGAGCAGGAACGCGTCTGGCACCTGGACGAGGAGCCGCATCACGCCGACGGGCACAGTACGCCACTCGGGTTCTGGATGTATCTGATGAGCGACACGCTCATCTTTGCCATTCTGTTTGCCACCTATGCGGTCCTGGGTGACCGGTACGGCGGTGGCCCTGACCAGAAGGCACTGTTCGACCTACGGCTGATTGCGCTCAACACGGCCATGCTGCTGCTGTCGTCGATTACCTACGGCTTTGCCATGCTGAACATGGATAAAGACAATCAACCGGGATTGCGCAAATGGCTGTTGATCACGGCCGCCTTTGGTGCTGCGTTCCTGGTGATCGAATTGTACGAGTTCTATCATCTCATTCACGCAGGCTACGGTCCCTGGAGCTCTGCGTTCCTGTCTTCCTTTTTCGTACTGGTCGGTACCCACGGTCTTCACGTGACATTTGGGATCGTGTGGTTGTTCGTGCTACTTGCGCAGATCAACAGGCACGGACTCACTAATTCGAACCGGCGACGTGTAGAGACACTGTCGATGTTCTGGCACTTTCTTGACGTCATCTGGATTGGCGTTTTTACCATCGTCTATCTGATGGGGGCAATCTGATGGCAAACGCTGAACACGCTCCAGCCGCTGATGGGCATATTCCGCACGGTGACTTCCGTTCCTATATGACAGGATTCGTACTGTCGGTGATTCTGACGGCGATACCCTTCATACTCGTGATGTCAGGTGGCCTGGAATCGCGTCGGCTGACAGCCGTGATCGTCTTACTGTTTGCCATGGCGCAGATTGTTGTCCACATGATCTATTTCCTACACATGGATCCCCGTGCAGAAGGTGGCTGGACGGTGACTTCTCTGGTATTTACGCTGATCGTTCTCGTCATCTGCCTGGCCGGCACGATCTGGGTCATGCACAATATGGACAGCAACATGATGCCGGATATGATCGAGGACATCGCCGGAGAAGAACCCAGTGGACCAGGAGAGTCGGACGTACCGGGTCAGGACATGTCACCGAGCGAGTGACTGCGATCATGGGCATTGGTAAGAAGCCGATTGACGAATGTTGACCCGACAATAACTGCGCAACCGACCTGGAAAAAGGCTGCCATGCTGCTGTTGCTCGCATCCCTCGTGATGCTGTTCAGCACGCTGGGCATCTGGCAATTGCAAAGACTGGTCTGGAAACGGGAACTGATGGCAACCGTCGATACGCGCCTGCAGGCTGAAGTCGTACCGATTCCAGTCCCGGCAGACTGGGCTCAGCTGGATGTCGAAAACCTGGTCTATCAGCGCGTTCATCTGGCCGGCACTTTTGATCACTCTGCCGAGGTTCAGTCGCTGGCGGTCTCCGAGCTGGGTAGCGGCTACTGGGTGATGACACCCATGCAGCTCGATGGTGGCGGAACGGTGATGGTCAACCGGGGGTTTGTGCCGCAGTCTATGCGTGAGCCGACGAAGCGACAGGTATTGCCTCCCAGGGGCAAGGTCGTGGTAACGGGGTTGTTACGACAAAGTGAACCCGAGGGCGGCTTTCTGCGCGACAACGACCCGGATGCCGGGCGCTGGTATTCCCGCGATATTGCCGCCATGGCTCAGGCGCAACGTATTCCAGGTCCAGTAGCCCCGTTCTTCGTAGACGCCTTCACCAGCGAAGTGGCATCGGATACTGTCGAGACCAACCCCGGTAGTGATACCGATAGTGATACCGAATCCACGTCGATTGTCGATGTCGAATACAATCACAAAACAGGTGCAGGCAATGAGGAAATCGTGGCCGGTTCGCATGATGGTATTCCGCGCGGAGGTCTGACCGTCGTACATTTTCGCAATACACACCTCAGCTATGCGCTCACCTGGTTCGCACTGGCATCGTTAAGCATTGTCGGAATTGTAGTGCTGCTGAAGGAGACGCGTGGCGACAGTGTGAGCAGTAGGTTGTAAGCACGCATGACACGGATACCTGTTCATGCGTGGTATGTGCTGGTAGTAATTCGGTCATCATGAGGTAACGGCTATGAAATCACTTTCGCGCAGGTCACTGTTGAAAAACTCCACTGTCGTGGCAGGTACTTGCATCGTGTCCCCCACTGCGGTCGCATCGCTGTTGACGCCTGCGGCGACGGAGGGTCCGTACTATCCCGGCCCATCCATGCGCCTGCAGGATGTGGACAACGATCTGGTAACAGTCGCCGGAAAAGTGCAGCAGGCCGGAGGCGAGATCATTCGCCTGGTCGGGAGAATTTCCTCCCGTGAAGGCGTGCCGATGGCAAGGCACCGAATCGAGATCTGGCAATGCGATGTCAATGGCAAGTACCTGCATCCCGGTGATGAGCGGCCCATCGATCACGACAGCGGTTTTCAGGGATTCGGACACGATATGACCGATGGCGATGGCAACTACGTGTTCAGAACCATCAAGCCTGCCAGTTATCCTGGCCGCACACCGCATATCCACGTCAAGGTGTGCAACGACAAGCGCGAACTGCTGACCACGCAATTCTATATTGCCGGACACCCGGGAAATTTGTCGGATGGCATCTATCGACGCCTGTCGGAGGAGCAGGCCCGCAGCGTGAGCATGGTGTTCAGAGAGCGTAACGGAGTACTTGAAACCACAGTGGATCTGATCATCTAGTCCGGCTAGAGATCGTGTAGTGAACTGCTCATGTTGGCCAGAGGCGCTGATCTGATCGCGGCATCCTCTGGCATCGATCCAACCTCAAGTACCCGCTTCATGTCCAGATCATGATTGCAGACTGGAAAGTTGTAGCGACCTTTTTTCAATCGAAGTGCAGGGTGTTTTTTACCCGTTACAGTACTTGCACGAGTCGCGCATGAGCTTCAACTCACGTGCGACCTGACAAGATAATCATCAACACTGTAACAGGAGTAAACAACATGAAACACATACTCGCATCCTCTTTGATCGCCATGTCAGTCAGTGCCGGTGCACTGGCGCAACAGGCAGCTGATGAGGTAGAAACCAGCGTTAAAAACGCGGCACAATCCGTCGAGAATACAGTCGAGAAGGCAGCGGCTGAGACCGAGCTTGCTGCGGAAAATGCGGCACAGGAAGTGGACGCGATGGGTGAGAAGATCGTCGCTGATCGCCCCATGCTGCGTAGCCCCACGAACATCGTTCGAGATGGCTATATGCCTCTGGAGCCAGCCGATTTGACTACGGAAGACCTGACCGGTGCGCGGGTTTATGGTGCCAACGATGAGGACATCGGTGAGATCGATGAACTGCTGTTGAGTGAAGACGGCAAGAGCATTGACCGGGTTATCGTAGATGTTGGCGGTTTCCTGGGCATGGGTGAGCATGAAGTGGCTGTCACCATGGAAGAGTTACACATCATGCGTTCAGATGACGGTTCCGACTTTCGTGTTTACATGGACGCGACCGAGGAAGAACTGGAAGCGCAGCCTGAATACGAAGGCTGAGTCAGGTAGTGATCTCTATCGCCTGGAGAGCGTTGAAGACTTGATCCGAGGTTGATAGTAAACGCTGTATGCGCCCACCGCGAGAGGTGGGCGCTACTCGTCCAGCCATGCTGTCGCTCTCAGCCAGGACGCCGTCATGCCGGAGGATTTGCAGATCAGTCCTCCACATTCACAATCTCCGCAGTGTCCATTCCGGTTGCTTTAGCCAGTTGCCGTAGACGGGTTTGTACTGCATCGCTGTCGGGAATACTGTGATCGTCCAGTATTTCAAGTCGCACCGCGTCGGCATCTATCCTGATTCGCGCATGGTGCAGGATATCGGGCACACTTGCCGAAAACCGGTGGCCCAGCAGCAGCGCTCTGCCGAGAATCTCGGCCCGACGTAGTTCGCTGACGGTCAGCAGACCGTCGACAGTTTTCTTGACCATATCGTCCACTTTCCCGCCATAGCGGGCAAGTATCGCCACAGAAATGAACGCGCGTTCAGGATGGGAGAGGCCAATGAACGGGAACTGTAACAACCGCAGAAAACTGTCAGCAGCACGAATTTTCTCGTGTTCCCGCCACGCAATGTCTGTCAGGGCACAGATAGCCAGCCTCAGGCGTCTTTCCGCCTGCGTCTCGCCTGGGAACAGATTATCGGTCCAGATGCCCAGTGCTTCGCTGAAGGCAGGGACGCGAGCCGCCGGCAGACCGATTGCCTGCGCCCCTTCGATCAGCGGGTCGCGGTATTGCTCTGCCTCCTCCAGTTGCTTGTACAACCAGCCCTCGCGCAGCCCGTAAGCGGAGAATGCGACACGATCAGGTGACAGTCTGCGCAGCACCCGGGACATGACGAGAGCAGATGCTGCCAGGGTGGATATTCGACGGTTTGGAACATCCGGCAACGCGGATATCTGATCAGTTGACATCTTGGCTATATCCCTGGCCAGTGTACGAACTTGCTCGGCCGGTAGCTCGTAACCGTGTACGACACTGATCGGGTTTTGATGCATGGCGATATGGATGCGGGCAAGCGCACGCCATCCGCCACCAACGGCGAAGAATACCGGGTTGGTCAGCAACGGGGGCAGGTTCTCAGAGAGCACTTCATCCACCCACTTCCTGGCAGTGCCGTAGCCTTCTTCGAGTTTCGCGGATACAGGCAGCGCACCCAGCGGCATGCTGGTCGTACGCTCGCCGACGTGATCCCCGATGACTTCGGCCACCTCCAGGCTACCGCCGCCGATATCACCGATCATTCCCTTCGGCTGGAAAAAACCGGAAATGACACCGTGGGCTGAAAAGTACGCCTCTTCCTCGCCCGACAGCATTCTTGTCTCCAGACCGGTTTTCTCCCGAATAGCATCGATCAACAGGCTGCCGTTGCTGGCGCGCCGTGTGGCTTCGGTGGCCAGAACGTCGACGCGTTCCACTTGCATTGCCTGGGCGATGGCACTCAAACGCTGAATGGCGTGCAGTGCACGAGCAATCGTTTCGTCGGTGAACTGACCCTCCGCATCCAGTCCAGCGCCCAGAGCGACCATCGATTTTTCGTTGAATCGCGGAAATGGTGCCCGGCTGAGATCGTCATAGACGACCAGGCGAATGGAATTTGAACCAATATCTATGACACCGTAGTGGGACTGTTTCTTCTCCAGCACCCGCCTGGTCTCAATATTGATAGTTCTCGGATCAGTGTCCGCTTGATTGGAGAGTCCGGCAACCATATTCACTTTCCGTATAACGAAGTTAACTTGCGCGATGCCTCAGAAGCCACTTGGCAGACAGCAGTCCTGTAGCCAGAGCTTACCAACTATTCAGAATACAAAGCCAGAACTTTAAAGCTTTCATAGGTTGTTCGCAGGCTTTACCATGCGGGTAATGGGAGGTGGGTGACCGCGTCCAGTCTTGACAGTGAGTGATGGAGATCCATGTTTGTATCGAAACGTCGTCCGGTGGTTTTTCCGCAATCTGAACACGCCAGGCTCGCTGGAACAATTGCCCAGTACTGGGGAAATGAGCAATTTCAGCGACCAGAAATGCCCTTTGATGCATTCTGTGCTGGAGTTGCATTGCATGACTTTGGATACGGACTGTTGGACACTGACAATATAGTCAGTATGGAGCTATCGGAGCGACAACGGACATTCGAGTCGCTGATGGGTATGCGTTTCGACGACCCGGTTGTCGAGATTGTGGCCAAGACTCATGTTGCCAGGTTGATGAATACATCCGGCTTCGCCTCTCTGGAAGCACGTTGTCGGCAACAACTGAAAGAATTGATTGCCGGTACAGATCTGCCGGCGGATGTATTCACGAACGCCGATACCATCACTCGCCTGTGTGACTCCATAGCGTTTGATTTCTGCTTCGAACAAGATGCAGGAGGCAGCGTTGCGGTGGCAGCTGAGCAAACCTCCGCCGAACGTGTCGAAGTGTGTTACCAGATCGACTTCGACAGCAATGAGCTTGGTGTAAAGTGCAACAATTCAGTAGGCTGTATCAGGCTTTCGCCCTGGCCATTGTCCGCGGATATCGTCCGTGGATACCTGCTGGCCTATGAACAATCAGGCTTTCCTGAGGAGTTGAACCCGTGCAGGGTGGAGTTTGAGATTCGCTCCTAGTCGTGCAGAACCAAGCTTCGGCTGCACCCGCCGTAGTATCGTCCTGGTCTTCCATCATGCGAGGTTGCAGCAACTGACTACCCGCAGAATTCGACGGTCTCTTCAATCAGTGATTCTCTCCGCCCAGTTGCATGTGTCGGAGAATTGCAGGCTCATGGCTCCGCTATTTGCCGCAAGTGGGCCACATTCCCCCGGTTGAGAGATTACCCGTAGAAGTTGGATAACCATTTCAACGGATGGTGATGAACATTGCATGAGAGTGTGTTGACTGAAGTCACCGTTCCGCGGCCGCTAACTTTAAAGCAAGGCCGATAAACACAGTACCGGCGACCCGATTCATTATGGTTTGTGCTTTGCTGGAGCGCTTCAACCACTCTCCGAGGAAACCTGCGCCCCAGGCCACCGATGCGAACACGAGGATCGTCGCCAGAATAAAGATGCCGCCGAATAGAACGACTTGCACAGCTACAGAGCCGCGCAGCGGGTCTGCGAACTGTGGTAGAAATGCCAGAAAGAATACGGCCACTTTTGGGTTCGTCACGTTCATTATGATGCCACGACCGTACAGATGTCGCAGCTTGGTTTGCCCAGTGTCTCCGTTGGACAAGTCTGACGTACCCGCCCGGAACGCCTGCCACGCGAGATAAAGCAAATACGCGCCGCCGGCAAGCTTCAACAGCGTGAATGCCAGCGCCGATGTCTGAAACACCGCCGCTACACCAATAGCGACCGCTGTTGTATGGACCAACAGGCCGGTACACAGTCCCAAAGTGACAACCAGTCCCGCTAGTCGCCCGTACAAGGCAGACTGAGTCAGCACGAATATATTGTCAGGCCCGGGAGCGAGTCCAAGCACCACCGACGCGGCGAAAAACACTGCACACACTTCTAAGGGAATCACTTTGCTCTATGGATATTTCGGTAAGGTTCGGAATACTAACAATATTCCGGGTCGGCTGCTAAAACCAGGGGCCGCAATTTGACCTGGGGGTGAGGGTCCGATATCCGAATTTTTGGTTGCCTACAAAACATGAAGTTCACCGGCTTATGCGGGCGCAGTGTACTTACTAAGTACCATGCACATACAGCTCGATTTGATTTCCAGCCGGATCATTGACATGCAATGACTGAACTTCCCCGTGGTTATATTGAGTAACGTCAATTCCTGATGACTCCAGTTCAATTTGTGCCAGATAATGCTCCCATCGACCACCTGCCAACAGAAAGGCAACATGATCAAGTAACGGAGTAATGCTGCCTGTACTATCCACCAGGAACAATGCAGGATGATGATGTCCATCTGCACGAACAAGACCATTGATTTTCCTTCAGGCTCAGCTGAATACGGCAGGCCCAGTACATCATGGTAGAACTGCTTCGGAATATCCGTATTCGTAACCTTCAACACCACGTGCCCCAGGCTAGACATCTTCATATTGATTCCACAGTTGCTGTCGCTCATGCTTACTACCCTAACGGATAGTTATCACTTGGTTGACTGACCCGTAATGCTCGTTTTATGGTCTTTCATTGTCATCAGGCATGATCTAACGAGACCAGATGTAAATGAAAATACAAGCATGGCGAAATTTGAATCGCGTGACTCAGTTAATAGCGTTGCGCCTCCTTCGATCCCAAGGGCAGGCAATAGCGGATAGTTCCGCCAACCAGGCTCTCGTGGCATCATGAAAATAATACTGTTGCAGTCTGTCCGTATAGTTGCGATTTTGATGTTGGCTGCTCTGTGCATGCCATCTTCGGTGCTGGCGGATCGTCATGAAAGACGATTGCCCATTTCTCCAGAGCCGGGACAGCGGCTCGTACGTCCCCAGGTATTGTGGATTTCGCCCAGGAATCCTGAGCCCGGTCAGCGCATCACTATCAGGGGCAGGGGCTTTGGTCGGGAGCGTGGCACCAGTTA
>JABDKN010000140.1 GCA_013002205.1 Granulosicoccus sp. | reverse complement strand
GCGACAGAATATCGACGCCTATGTGACGCATAATTGTGACGTGGTGGTAAGTTTTCAGGAATTCTGGAAATCAGTGGCGGAGATGCCGCGGGTGGCCTGTGCATTGCAAGTAACCCGGTGCGTAAGTGAAGTTTTCTCCTCCATCCTCCCTGAGATGGTTTACAGCGCGGCCCCGAGCCGCGCTGATTTTTTCTTTCGCAGGCTCCCGGTTTAAATATTCTCCTGATGGTTGAGCTTCCTGCAAAGGTCCATTACAATGGCGGGCTTAGTTTCGACAGTGCCCTACCGAGAACTCTACGTGAACAAGACTACCGTCAGCGCCAAACCTGCAGAGGTTAAACGTGAGTGGTTCGTTATCGATGCTGCAGGCAAGACGCTCGGTAACGTAGCGACAGAATGTGCCCGCCGCCTGCGCGGCAAGCACAAGGCCATTTATACCCCGCACGTGGATACCGGGGACTACATGGTCGTCATCAATGCCGCCAAGGTGGTGGTGACTGGCAACAAGGCCAAGAACAAGATGTATCACCACCACACCGGATACATCGGTAACCTCAAATCCACCAGTTTCGAGAAGCTGCAGCAGACTCATCCGGAGCGCATCATAGAACTGGCAGTCAAGGGCATGTTGCCAAAGAATCCGCTGGGTCGTGCGATGTACGGCAAACTGCGCGTCTTCGCTGACGAAAAGCACACACACCAGGCCCAACAGCCGCAGCTCCTGGAACTCACCTGATTATGGCAGCCCAACAGTATTACGGCACTGGCCGTCGAAAATCCTCCACGGCACGAGTGTTCATGCATTCGGGCAGTGGCAATATCGTGGTCAATGACAAGCCGCTTGACGAGTACTTCGGTCGCAAGACGGCGCATATGGTGGTTCGACAGCCTCTTGAGCGGACCGACACCCTGAAAAATTTCGATTTCAAGATCACCGTCAAGGGCGGCGGTGGCAGCGGCCAGGCCGGTGCCATACGCCTGGGTATCTCGCGTGCGCTGTTGTCATATGACGAGTCATTGAGAGTTGCGCTGCGTGGTGCCGGGTTCCTGACCCGCGATGCCCGCGAGGTGGAGCGCAAGAAGGTTGGTCTGCGCAAAGCCCGCAAAGCGACTCAGTACTCGAAGCGCTAACGAGCGGAACGAGCAGGTCTTTATCTCTGGTATCGACTGTCGCTGGTTTCGGCTTTGCCTGGTAGCCGCTCAGGCTGCCAGCCCGGATTGATCATGAAAAGCCCCGTCAGTCGGGGCTTTTTTATGGCAATCATTCGTACACCGGATGTGATGCCCAGGCGCCACATCTGTGATCGTTTCCGACTCCTCAAAACCTGATGTCATCGAGTAAATTGTCGAGGTCATGAATGCACCCCTGATCCAGGATCCAGTCGACCTGCCTGTCCGGCAACTGCGCGAGATCCCCTACAACTACACCTCATTTTCCGACCGGGAAATCGCCCTGCGCTACCTGGGTGATTCCGGATGGCAACTCATCCAGTCCCTGCGCGACGAACGACGCACGGGTCAATCGGCACGCATGCTGTTCGAGGTGCTCGGGGATATCTGGGTCATCGATCGCAATCCGTTCATTCAGGAAGACCTGCTGAGCAATCGCAAACGTCGCGATGCACTGGTGGGGGCTCTGCATCACCGTATCGACCAGATCATCGCGCGAGCCGGATCCGATGCGCGTGTCGATGAGCTCATTCTCATCGCCAGCAGAGCCATTGCAGCTTTCCAGACCCGGCTCGGCGAGATGCAGGCGTTGCGCAGGAAGGTCGTCAGGCGGTTGCGCGGACTGACACATGCCGACAATGTGCGATTCGACGGACTGTCACGGGTCTCCCATGTAACCGATGCCACGGACTGGCGGGTCGAATTACCCTTCGTGGTACTCACGCCTGACACGGAGGCGGAACTGCCGGAACTGGTCAAGCAGTGCATCGCCCTGTCACTGACCATCATTCCCAGAGGTGGTGGCACCGGATATACCGGCGGCGCCATTCCACTGCATGCCCGGACCGCGGTCATCAATCTGGAGAAACTGGACGCCCGTGAACCGATTCGGGAGATCGACTTGCCGGCGGGTCCGGGGGTTGCGGCGAGACGGGTGCAATCGATCCGCGTCGAGTCCGGGGTCGTGACCCGGCGCGTGGCCGAGGATGCCGAGGCCCGGGGACTGGCATTTGCGGTGGACCCGACGTCCCAGGATGCCTCCACCATCGGCGGCAACATCGCCATGAATGCCGGTGGCAAGAAAGCGGTGTTGTGGGGGACGACCCTGGACAATCTGCTGTCCTGGCGCATGGTGGATCCGCATGGACACTGGCTGGATATAGAACGTCTGGATCACAACCTGGGCAAGATTCATGTGCAGCCCGAGGTGCGCTTCAGGGTGACCCGTACGAACGCCGAAACAGGTGTCGTCATGGGGAAACCATGGGTCATCGAAGCGCCCGGCTCCAGTCTGCGCCAGCAGGGACTGGGCAAGGATGTCACAGACAAGTTTCTCGGTGGCCTGCCAGGTGTGCAGAAAGAGGGCTGCGACGGACTGATAACCTCGGCGGTTTTCATCCTGCACCGCATGCCGGATCACGTACGCACCGTGTGCATGGAGTTCTACGGACGGGACCTGCGCCAGGCCGTGCTGGGGATCACTGAAGTCAAGGACTATATCGATGCAACCGATGGTATAGCGCTGGCCGGACTGGAACATCTGGACGATCGCTATATCAAGGCTGTCAAGTACAGTGCCAAGGCTGCGCGTGGCGAACTGCCCAAGATGCTGCTGATGGCTGACATCGTCAGTGACGATGAAAACCTGGTCGGCAAGGCGGCATCCGGTATCGTTCAGCTGGTGAACAAGCGCGGCGCCGAAGGCTTCATCGCCGTCAGTCGGGACGCACGCCGGCAATTCTGGGCAGCTCGATCCCGCACAGCCGCCATCGCTGCACACACCAACGCCTTCAAGATCAACGAGGACGTGGTGATACCTCTGCATCGCCTGGCTGATTACAGCGAGGGCATCGAGCGCATCAACATTGAACATTCGCTGAGCAACAAGTTACGCATGCTCGATGAAGTGCGGTGCCTGCTCGGATCCGGTGAGGCCCGGACGCTGGTATCGACACCCGATGAGGATTGCGACGAAAGCAACGCGATCATCTTCGGCAGCCTGGAGGTGGGCGTGTCGATGCTGGATCAGATTCACGGCAGATGGTCTGCGCTCCATGAGCAGCTTCAGGCATCAGATGAGGGTTTTCTCCAGGCACTGCGCGAGGGTAGAGATCCTGTCGAAGACAATGAATGCGTGGTGGCACTGCTGCGTCGTGAAGATGTCATCTCGTACCGTGAGTCAGTCGAGAAACCGCTCAAGGAGCGATTTTCAGGCAATCGATATATACGCCTGCTCAAACGTATCGATGAGATACATCACCAGTGGCGTCCGCAGCGCCTGTTCGCCGCACTGCACATGCACGCCGGTGATGGCAATATCCACACCAACATACCGGTCAATTCCAACGACTACACCATGATGCGCCAGGCTGAAGGCATCGTCGATCGGGTCATGGAGCTGGCTCGCCTGCTCGATGGTGTCATCTCCGGCGAGCATGGCATCGGGCTGACCAAGATGAAGTACATGGATGATGCGGTCGTCGAAGCCTTCGCCCGGTACAAGCGCGAAGTGGATCCTGACGGTCACTTCAACAAGGACAAACTGATGCCGGGGTCGAGCCTGGACAACGCCTACACGCCCTCGTTGAGGCTGGTGCAGCAGGAAGCGTTGATTCTGGAACAAAGTGAGCTGGGTGCGCTCAACGACAGCATCAAGGACTGCCTGCGATGTGGTAAATGCAAGCCGGTGTGTGCAACGCATGCACCGGGGGCGAACCTGTTGTACTCACCACGCAACAAGGTACTCGGCACCGGTTTGATCATCGAGGCGTTTTTATACGAAGAACAGACTCGACGTGGGCTGTCCATTCGCCATTTCGATGAAATGAACGACATCGCCGATCATTGCACTGTGTGCCATAAGTGCCTGGCGCCATGCCCGGTCGACATCGATTTCGGCGATGTGTCGATCACCATGCGCAAGATCCTCAAGGACAGGGGCCAGAAGAACCTCAGCCTGGGCACCATGGCCTCCATGGCGTTTCTCAACGTCAAGGACCCGGCAACCATCAAGCTCATGCGCAAGATCATGGTGGACTGGGGCTTTCAGGCGCAGCGCCTGGCCACCAGCATGTTCAGTCGGATACCTGCTGTGGCACAGCGAAAAACGCGGCCACCTGCCACCGGCGGGCATGTGACACCCATCGAGCAGGTTGTGCATTTCGTCAATCGTAAACTGCCTGAACGCAAATTGCTGCCCGCCAGGACGACCCGCGCATTGCTGGGTATCGAGAATCGCGACTATGTGCCTGTGATCAGAAATCCGGACACGGCAGATGATGACAGTGATGCGGTGTTCTATTTCCCCGGCTGTGGTTCAGAGCGGCTTTTCAGTCAGGTAGGACTGGCCACACTGGCCATGTTGTACGACACGGGAAGCAGGACGGTCATGCCACCTGGTTACCTGTGTTGCGGCTATCCGCAAACATCGACCGGCGATGTCGACAAGGGCAAACAGATCACCACCGAGAACCGTGTGCTGTTCCATCGCGTGGCCAATACTCTGAACTACCTGGATATAAAGACAGTCATCGTCTCCTGTGGCACTTGCATGGACCAGTTGCTCAAATACGAGTTCGAGCAGATCTTCCCGGGTTGCAGACTGCTGGATATCCACGAGTACCTGATGGAAAAGGGCTATTCACTGGACGGCGTCGGTGGGGAACACTACCTCTATCATGACCCGTGTCACAGTCCGATGAAGACCTACCACCCACTGAAGGTCACCGAGGCGCTGCTGGGCAGGTCGGTGACTCCGTCTGATCGCTGTTGTGGTGAAGCGGGGACCTTTGCCGTAGCTCGCCCGGACATTGCAACCCAGGTGCGACAACGCAAGGCACAGGAGCTGACAGCCAATCTCGCCCTCAACGGTGTGGCCGAGGGCGAAACCCGGCACGACGTGAAAATGATGACCTCGTGTCCTGCCTGTGTGCAGGGACTCAGCCGTTACCAGGATGAGACGGGCCTGGATACGGACTACATCGTGGTCGAACTGGCCAAAGGCCTGTTTGGCAGGGAATGGGCCAGCGAGTTCGTTGAGCGCGCAAATCGCGGGGGTGTGGAGCAGATCCTGTTGTAGTGCTTGGGTGCCTTAGAGCCGTAGTGCCGTAGTGCCGTAAAGCAGTGGTCGCTGTCGACGGCCCTGACTTGCCTGGCCCTGACTCAGGGCCGGTCGAAAATGCTGCCCGATGTCGGACTGAGCAGCTTGTGGTAGAGCTTGCCGGCCGAGACATCGGTCATGCTGGACAAGTAGTCGGCAATTGCCCGGTTGCCTTCCTGCTCATACCGGACGAAGACAGTTCGCGGTAGCAACCTTTCCGGATTGGCGGCAAAAATCTCGAACAGTCTCACCACCACGCGTTGCCCCTTGTACTGCAGCATCTGCAATTCCGGGCGAAAGATGACATGACGCATGACGAAGTCCTTGATCAGTCGGAGAATCCGGTAGGCCAGTGATTGCATGCGCGCCTGCAATTTCAGCAACGGTGCGTCGAAGCCCTCCTGCTCCACGATGCTGATGCTGCGAATGAGGTATCCGACACACCGGCTGATGGCATGCTTGCGATCCTTGGCGGACGCGCTGAACAGCAAACGATTGAACTCATCCAGGTCCTGGTTGATGGGATTGCGGGGCAGGGATTGCAGTACGGAGACGACCTGGGTCGACCACTCTTCGCGCTCCACCAGGCCCAGCGCCAGGGCATCTTCAAGATCGTGGACGCCATAGGCAATGTCGTCGGCCAGCTCCATGATGCTGGTATCCAGGGACTTGAAGCGCGTTCGGGCATGCCCGGCAGCGGTGGTGTCGAGACTGAGAAAACGGTCCCGGTCCGCCTGGCTGAAGGGTGAAACGAGCCAGTCAAGGACATCACGTTCCGCATCATAGATACATTTGGGTGGCGCCCAGTGGTCGATGTTGAGTGGATTTTCCGGTTCGACCGGCTGATAACGGCACACGTCAGAATACACGGCGGGATATTTGATGGTACCGAGCATGGTGCGGCGCGTCAGATCCAGTCCCGAGTCTGGCGAGTACTCGCCCAGTCGCGCCAGAATACGCAGGGTCTGCCCATTGGCCTCGAATCCTCCGTGGTCGCGCATCATCGTATTCATCGCAACCTCGCCGCCATGGCCGAACGGGGAATGCCCGATGTCATGGGCCAGGCAGATGGCCTCGATCAGGCTGAAAGAGGGAATCATCGCTTCATGTTCAGCGTTTCCCGGTTGATCCCGCATCCATTCGCAGATGCCCGAGCCAATCTGAGCCACCTCCAGTGAATGCGTGAGTCGCGTCCGGTAGAAATCGCTTTCTCCCAGACCCAGAACCTGAGTCTTCGATTGCAGGCTGCGAAAGGAGGCGCTGTGGATGATCCGCGCCCGATCGCGCTGGAACTGACTGTCCTCGCGCGTACTGTTGAAGCCTCTTCCCGGGTGGTTCTGGTGTTCTGATCGTCGCTCAAGCCAGACGCTCAAGGTGGGTCTCCTGATGGTACGCCGACGTCCCTCGTCAGAAACTTGTCGGCAATTCGGATCGATGGTGTGAATCGAGCGCCGTGGCTGCCAGGGTCCATGCCGGCAGCTGACGCACTGACCGGTTTCAAGGGCACTAGTGTAGGACATCGACGAGCGCAGGGCAGCATTCTGGCAGATGGCTGATCCACCTGCGGATCAGCCACGTAGTGAAAATACAATTATTGACCCCATACAGTATGCTAGGCAGTACACGCTACCAATGCAGAATACCCGGGATCCGGCAACGCACGCCAGCGCAATGCAGCATCCTCTCACCAAGACTGTAAAAACATAATGGCCAGAAAACCCAGGATACATTTCTCAGGAGCCGTCTATCATGTCATTCTCAACGGGCTGGATCAGCAGGCAATCTTCAAGTCGGTTGCCGACCGACGCGCCTGGGAGTCGCTGGTAGAGGAAGGTGCCGGGCGTTTCGGTCACACCCTGCATGCCTACTGCTGGGCCAAAGATCATGTACAGATGGCTATCGAGGTTGGGGACGCGCCATTGTCCAAGATCATGCAGAACCTGTCCTTCCGCTATACCCGACATTTCAACAAGCAGCACCAGCGTAACGGGGCGCTGTTTCACGGGCGTTACAAGGCCATCCTGATCGACCCCGACGAGTATCTCAACGATCTGGTTCGCTACATACACAACAACCCTGTGCGTAACGGTCGTGCTAAAACCGCCGAGAGTGCCAAATGGACCAGTCACCAGGCTTATCTGCATGCCGCGTCGCGGCCTGGCTGGCTGACCACCCAGCGCGTACTGTCCTCGTTCGGCAAGACCGACAAGGTCGCCAGCGCAGCGTTTGCACGCTTCGTCGATGCCGGGCGCGGGGAGGGTGAGCGTAAAGACCTGCTGCGTGGCAGTGATGGCGGACGCCTGCTTGGTGATGCGAAATTCACCAGAAAGGCACTCAAGCCTGCGAAAGTGAAGCCTCGATTGATGACGCCAAACCAGTTGGTCAAGCGAATATGCAAGGCGGAGGGCATCAAGGAAGCAACATTGCAGAATGCCAGTCGTGCTCGCAGGGAGAGTCGCCTGCGGCAGATTATCACCTACCTTGCCGTAGAGCTGGAAGTGGCCACACTCACGGACATGGCCCAGCGCTTCAATCGCGACCTGACAACCATGAGCCGGAATCAGCGCTATTTCCGCGAGCTGCTGGCGGAAGACGCCAACCTGCAGAAACATGTCCGCAAACTCAGGCGGCAATTACTGGCCAGTACCTAGTCTTCAGCAACCGCTCCGGAGAACCTGCAATGAGCGAATGGCTGGATATCGTCGATGAGAACGACGAAGTGGTGGGCAGGGCACCGCGTTGGAAGATACACAAAGAGAATCTGCTGCATCGTTCAACGCATATAGCGCTGTTCAACTCGCAGGGCCAGGTATTCGTGCAATTGCGCAGCCTGCGTAAGGATAACGATGCCGGTCTCTGGGATACCAGTGCTGCGGGCCACGTGGACAGTGGTGAAAGTTACCTTGCGTGTGCGGTACGCGAACTGTTCGAAGAACTGGGTGTGCGCGTCGGCGAAGACGAACTGGTTCGGGCGGGCTGCCTGCAGCCTGAAGCGCGCAATGGCTTCGAATTTACCAAGGTATACACCGTTGTGTCCGATCAGGCTCTAGTACTGCAGGCTGACGAGATCGACGATGGCCGCTGGCTGGGTGCCGCTGAGCTGGATCACTGGATCGCTCGCCAGCAACACGTTTTCACGGAAGCGTTCCAAACCATCTGGCCACTGGTGCGGCCCTGATCCCTGTTCCCCGATCCCACCCCTGCTTATTCCAGGTTTCCTGATCAGGCCCCTGTTTTTCAAGCTGCTATCGGTGCTGGTGCGAGCCATGGCAGCGTCCCTGTAGCCGACGATCAGGGTTTGAAAATCCGGCGGAACGAGTTCTCTGGCACCATCGAATGAGTGGTACTGTCGGTCGAGATGCCTGCCCGACTTTGCTACAAACGGTGCAGGGCTGATCTCGACACTCATCCATTCGTTTCCCGAGGTAACACATCCGTGACTGAATCACTCCCAAGCACAGCAAGTGCCGTCATCATGGGCGGGGGCGTTACCGGGGCCAGTGTCGCCTATCACCTGGCAAAACTGGGTTGGCAGGATGTGGTGTTGCTGGAACGCAGGCAGTTTGCCTGTGGTACGACCTGGCATGCGGCAGGCCTGATTGGCACCGTCAGGGCCAATGAGAGCCACGCGCGACTCACCGAGTACTCCATGCGACTGCTGCACGAACTTGAGCAGGAAACCGGGCAATCTACCGGTTTCAGACAAGTAGGCAGCCTGAGCGTTGCACACAGCCAGGCCCGCTGGGAAGAGCTGCGCAGAGTGGCAGCAATGAATAATGCCTTCGGCGTCACCCGCGTCGATACGGTCACACCGGACGAGATCAGGTCGCTGTTTCCGCTGGTAGAGACCAGTGACCTGATAGGTGGAACCTTCGTCGAACACGACGGCAAGGGCAATCCGATAGAAATCACCAATGCGTTCATCAAGGGTGCCAGGCAACGCGGCGCACGCTGCCTCGAAGGGGTTCGTGTTGACGAGGTCGTGATCGAAGGTGGCCGTGTCAGGGGTGTGCGCACGGAGCACGGTGTGATCAGTACCGAGTTCGTCGTCAATTGTACCGGCATGTGGGCGCGCAGACTGGGTCAGGCAAGTGGAGTCAATATTCCGTTGCATGCCTGTGAGCACTACTACGCAGTGACTGAAAAACATGAGCTGGTAACACCTGACCTGCCGGTGCTGCGCGATCACGACAAGTGCCTGTACATCAAGGAGGATGCCGGCGGCCTGCTCGTCGGTGCCTTTGAACAGCGCGCAGTTGCCTGGGGAAAGCAGGGTATCCCCGAGGACTTCAGTTTCGACGAGTTGCCCGGGCATATGGAAGAGCAATTGATGCCGGTACTGGAAGAGGCCATGGTACGGGTGCCGATGCTGGCGGACATCGGCTGGCGCAGTTTCTTCTGCGGCCCGGAATCCTTTACCCCGGATGACCAGTTTCACGTTGGCCAGGCCCCGGAAGTGCGAGGTTATTTCGTGGCGGCGGGGCTCAATTCAGTGGGCATACAGAGCGCCGGAGGCATCGGTAAAGTGTGTGCCGAATGGATGCACAATGGCTATAGTCCTTTGGACCTGTGGGGTAACGACATTCGCCGCATGTACCCGTTCATGGGCACCGAGGCATTTGCCGCAGAACGGGCCGAGGAATCCCTTGGCCTGCTGTACGCAAGACACTATCCGTACCGCCAGTTCGAGACGGGCCGGAATGTTCGTCTGTCACCGCTTCATCAACGCCTGCTGGAACACAATGCCTGCTTCGGCCAGGTGGCTGGCTGGGAGCGACCGAACTGGTTTGCACCTGCCGGGGTCGAACCGGTCTATGAATACAGTTTCGGCAGGCAGAACTGGTTCGATTACTCGGCCGCAGAGCACACCGCAGCACGGCAGGGTGTGGCCCTGTTCGATCAATCCAGTTTTTCCAAGTACCTGGTGCAGGGGCGGGATTCCACGAGAGTCCTGCAGAGAATCTGCACCGCCGACATCGAACAGTGCGATAAGCGGATCGTCTACACCCATTGGCTGAACGAGCGCGGCGGCATCGAGGCAGATCTCACGCTCACCCGGCTGGCAGAGAACGAGTATCTGGTGATCAGTGGTGCGGCAACCACGCACAAGGATCTGCACTGGTTGCGCAGGCATATCGGCGCGGATGACTTCTGCACGGTTACCGATGTCACCAGCCAGTACGCGATATTCGGGGTGATGGGACCGAAAAGCCGTGCCATGCTGGAGCCACTTCTCGGGCTGGATCTGTCCAATGAGCGTTTTCCGTTCGGTCGCAGCATCAATGCCGAACTTGGGTACGCGCCGGTTCGAATTACCCGCGTCTCGTTCGTCGGCGAACTGGGCTGGGAGCTGTGTGTGCCTGCCGAAATGGCTCTACCTGCCTTCGACAGGCTGTGGGCAGCCGGACAGACGCATGGCTTGAAGCTGGCAGGTCTGCACGCCCTGGACAGTTGCCGTATCGAGAAGAAATTTCTGCATTTCGGTCATGATGTTGCGGATGAGGATACGCCGCTGGAGGCTGGAGTCGGCTTCGTCTGTGCCATGGACAAATCGGTGCCGTTCATTGGTCATGATGCCATTGCCCGTCAAAAAGACAGCAAGTCTTACCTGCACAAGCGCCTGGTGCAGTTCGTTCTCAAGGACCCTGAGCCGCTGTTTTATCATCATGAGCCAATCCACATGGGTGATGAATGCGTCGGTTACCTGACCTCAGGCAACTATGGCCATACTCTGGGCGCCTCGGTTGGACTGGGTTATGTCCGGCACCAGGAACCCGTTACCGAAGACTGGCTTACGTCCAGGCAGTGGTCTATCGATGTGGGAGGCCAGCGCTTCGAGGCCAGCGCCAGCCTGCGCGCTGCTTATGATCCGGGCGGCATACGCATGCGCTGAGCTGGCGGTCCGGCTCGTCGCAGTCCACGTTTCGCGGAAGAGCGTTCGCCCGGTTCGCCTTCCCGGGTAAATCTGCACCCTCGCAGCGTCAGGCTGGAACGTCCCGTGCTAGTGAAGCGTATCTTTCACGGAAATTTTCCAGACCTATGCAGATTTTCGACACAGCGCTCGAGGCCGTAAAAATCCTGGAACCGACCATCTTCGGTGATGATCGCGGGTTTTTCATGGAATCCTGGAACAGACAGGCCTTCGAGGACCAGGGCTTGCCCAGCCATTTCGTCCAGGACAACCACAGCCGCTCATCCCAGGGGGTCCTGCGGGGACTGCACTACCAGATAAGGCATCCACAGGGCAAGCTGGTACGCGTAACCCGTGGCGAGGTCTTCGACGTGGCGGTGGACATGCGCCGATCCTCAGCGCAGTTTGGTCAATGGGTCGGGGTAAGGCTATCTGAAACCAACAGGCGGCAACTGTGGGTTCCGGAGGGTTTTGCCCATGGATTTTACGTACTGTCAGAAAGCGCGGACTTCCAGTACAAATGTACCGACTATTATTCACCGGAGTACGAACGCAGCCTGAAATGGAATGATCCGACAGTGGGCATCGAATGGCCGATCATCCACGGTTCTGAGCCACTGCTGGCAGCCAAGGATGAGGCGGCTCTGCTGCTCAGCCAGTGTGATGCCTTTGATGACGAATGGCATCAACTGGCGGCATGATCGGCAAGGAATAATCTGCACATGAAAGTATTCATTACTGGCAGCGACCGGGGTCAGCTGCACTGGGAGCTGCAGCGCACCTGTCCGCAGGGGATCGAGTTGCAATCGCCTGCCCCACGTCTGGACATAACTGACCGGGCGAAAGTCAGGCAAACCGTGCAGGATTTGCGGCCGGATGTGATCATCAATGCCGCCGCGTATACCAACGTGGACAAGGCAGAGAGCGACGCTGAGCAGGCCATGGCGGTCAACGCCGATGCCGTGGAGGGTCTGGCGCAGGCTGCGGGTGAGGCAGGTGCTCACCTGGTGCATGTCTCCACGGATTTCGTGTTCGGTGCCAGCAATGGCGCACCGTTTGACGAACAGGCTCCGGTTGCACCGGTAAGCGTCTATGGCAGGACGAAACTGGCCGGCGAACAGGTTCTGCATCGACTCATGCCCGACACCAGTGTGTGTGTGCGCACTGCCTGGGTGTATTCCGCCCACGGCAACAACTTTGTCAAGACCATGCTGCGCGTCATGAACGCAACCGGCAAGGTGGGTGTCATCGCTGATCAGACAGGCTCACCGACCTGGGCCAATGCACTGGCGCGTGCCCTGTGGCGTGCCGCTACGCTGAGATCGACGGGCACGCTGCACTGGACCGGCGCAGGCGTTGCCAGCTGGTACGATTTTGCCGTGGCCATCCATGAGGAGGCAAGACTTCTCGGCCTGATCGACAGGGAGGTTGCCGTGACCCCCCTGACTACGGAACAATACCCCACACCGGCTGCCCGGCCTCACTACAGCGTGCTGGAACTGACGCGAACCTGGCAGTCACTCGATTATCGTGCAGCGCACTGGCGTGAAGACCTGCGCTGCATGCTCCAGGAGCTGACATGAGACGCATGCTGGTCACCGGTGCTGCCGGGTTCATCGGTGCAAACTTCGTACGCTACTGGCTGGACAAACACCCAGAGGATGTCATCGTCGTCGTGGATGCACTGACCTACGCAGGCAATCGCGCCAACCTGGAGGGGGTGCTCGGCCAGCGATGTTCTCTGGTGGCGTGTGACATCAACGAGACCGAAACCATCAAGTCTCTGTTGCGTGAGCATAAACTGGATACGATCGTCCACTTTGCCGCAGAAAGCCACGTCGATCGTTCAATCGAAGGCCCGGATGTATTCATCGAGGCAAATATCCTGGGAACGCACAGTCTGCTGAAGGCCGCCAGACAGGTGTGGCAGAGCGAGGGACAGGCTGCTGACAATCACCATTTTCATCACGTGTCCACCGATGAAGTCTATGGAACCCTGACCATGGAGGAGCCGGCATTTTCCGAAGATACCCCCTACGCGCCGAACTCTCCCTACTCGGCCAGCAAGGCATCATCCGATTTCCTGGTGCGCTCCTACCACCATACCTACGGGATGAACGTCACGACCAGTAACTGCTCGAACAACTACGGCCCGTATCATTTCCCCGAGAAGCTGATACCGCTGATCATCATCAATCTGTTGCACGGCAAAAGCCTGCCGATTTACGGTGATGGCAAGAACATTCGCGACTGGTTGTACGTTGAAGATCATGCGCGCGGAATCGAGCTGATACTGGACAAGGGCCGCATTGGCGAGACCTACAACATAGGCGGCGTCAACGAGTGGGCCAACATCGATATCGTCAAACTGATCTGTCGACTCATGGACGAGCGATTCACTGACGACCCGACACTGGGTAAACGCTTTTCACAGTGCCCGGCAGCCACCGGTATACCGTGTGATTCACTGATTACCTTTGTTACCGATCGTGCGGGTCACGATTTCCGTTATGCCATCGACACGACCCGTATCCGTGAAGAGCTGGGATACACTCCGTCCATTACGTTCGAAAACGGGATACGAAATACGCTCGACTGGTATCTGTCCAATCCGGCATGGTGGCAGGCGATCCTTGACGGCAGTTATCGCGTGCGGCCTGAGAGTCGCCGGACAGTCGAGCGATTGATGGAACGGCTAACGGACTAACCGTCAAATGCCCACGAACGGTTGCATGATCTTTCCGACGAGCCCGGTAAAACGTACTGGCGATTGAGTCGCGATCAGCGCGATACAGGGTACGTCGCTGTCGACCACCGGCCGGTGTGCATCATGGTGTCCGTCCAGATCTGCAATGTCTCCTTCTTTGAAGTGCCCTATTTCATCCACGTAGGATCCCTTTACCAGGAAGGTCAATTCCCGATCGGCATGAGAATGCGCACTCAGTACGACTCCCGGCTCCAGGCGCAGTAGCTGGAAAGCGCCATGTCGCCTGGGCTGGTTGCTCAAGTTGTGCCGCCTGATACCCGGGGCTATGCGGCGCCAGGGTAGATCCTCGAGCGGTGCAGGTAACAATCTGGCCAGTGGCCGCGGCACTCCGCTGATCAGCGTTGCACTCTCACCGGCAGTATCTGCGCGGTGATCGTCTTCACCGGATTCCGCCAATCCACCCGATTGCCCGGAGTCCAGGGAGTGTCCGGATCCTGGAGCGTCCCGATCCGCCATACTACCGGCACGGGCGATCAGGTCGCCGGGCGAGGCCGATACCGGAACCGATTCAAAATCGTCCAACAGACCACCCCCGATACCATCGGCCAGTTCCGCCCTGAGCCGGCAATGGCTGCAGACAGTCAGATGGCAGGCAATCAGCGTTTCCATGGACATGATCAGGCTGCCAGCGGAATAATCCAGAATGGTCTCGTCGGTCAAATGGTGGGACACTGTCATAGTTATTGGCTCGGCTGGGTTGATCTGTCATCAGGGGCAATGTCGCGCGCTGACGTATCAGGCGCGCTCATTTCCTCATCCTTCAGACTTCCCCTTACGGCCTGAATGGCCAGGCGGATTCGTGACTTGACGGTGCCAATAGGTAATTCCAGCCATTGGGCGATGTCACCGTGGGACATACCGCGATAATAGGACAGATGCATGACCTGGCGCTGTTCCTGTGGCAAGCTGGCCAGCGCTGTTTCCAATTGCCTGGCCGACTGCTCGTCGGCAACGAATTTTTCCTGGGTGTCCGTCTCCGTACTCTGCATATCCAGCATCTCATCGTCCAGGTCGACTTCGATGCGTGAATTGCCTCTCAGATAATCGATACGCCGGTTTCGGGCAATCGTGAACAGCCAGGTGCTGGCGGCTGCCTTGTTCGGGTCGTAACTCTCAGCCCGGCGCCACACCACCAGCATGATCTCCTGTGTCAGTTCCTCGGCGGTGTCCTCGTTCATTCCCTTGCCCATCAGGAAAGATTTCACGCGTCCAGCGTAGTAGCTGTACACATCCGCAAACGCGGCCTCATCGCGATCACGGCCGATGGCAAGCAGGTTGTCACCCATGCGTTTGCGCAAGGCCGCCGCTGCAGTTGCGTTTTTTTTCGTAGGCGGTGGTGCTGAGCTGTTCATGCCTGATTGTACAAGTAAGTCACCGTGGATATCTGCGCAGCTGATCCTCAAGTCTGCCAACTGCGTAATAACAGATTATGGTCATCACTATAGAGTAAACTCGATTACATGGTACAGGACAGCGAAAAGCACGTTGCCATCGTCGGCAGTGGTGCTGCCGGGCTGGCGGCTGCCTGGTTGTTATCGAAGCGGCACCGGGTCACATTGCTCGAAAAGGACGACAGGCTGGGAGGCCACGCGCATACGGCTACAGTAGCAGGGCAGGGAGCTACGCAGCTCAAGATCGATACCGGCTTCATTGTCTACAACGAACCAAGCTATCCCAATCTGACTCGCTGGTTCGAGGCCATGCAGATCGAAACCGAGAACAGTGACATGTCCTTTTCGGTGTCGCGGGATAACGGAAATTTCGAGTACGCCGGCGGGCCACTGTTCGGGCTGATGGCCCAACCGGGCCTGCCACTGCAGCGCCGCTTCTGGCGAATGTTGCTGGACCTGCTGCGCTTCTACCGCCAGGCACCTGGGCAGATACCTGGCGACTGCACAATGACACTCGGGGAATACCTGCAGGAACACCGGTATTCGCAGGCATTCATCGACGATCATCTATTGCCATTCGGTGCCGCCATCTGGTCCACACCCAAACAGCAGATGTTGCAGTATCCTGCCGCCTCCTTTATTCGATTCTGCGCCAACCATGGTCTGTTGCAGATCAGTAACCGGCCACAGTGGCGCACCGTCACCGGTGGCAGTGAGCGCTACGTCGACGCCGTGCACCAGGCGATCGGTAGCGACTCGGTGGTGACCGGCTTTGCCGTGACGCGTGTCGAGCGTGGGTTGGACGAGGTGCTGGTGCATGCAGAAGATGGCCGCTCGATACAGGCTGACGAGGTCGTGCTCGCCACCCATGCCGACCAGGCCCTGGCCTGTCTGGATAAGCCCTCCATGGCCGAGCAGTCTCTGCTGTCGCCGTTCTCCTATGAAATCAATCGGGCTGTTCTGCATACCGATATCAGCTATCTTCCCAGGCGGCGACGAGCCTGGAGCAGCTGGAACTATGTCGAGCGCAGCGCAATCGATGCAACGCGTGTATCACTCAGCTACTGGATGAATCGCCTGCAGAACCTGGGCGGGCAGACCGAGTATATCGTTACCCTCAACCCGGATACTCCTCCGCCAGACGAACGGGTATTGCGCAGCCACACTTACGAACACCCGGTGTTCACCGCAGACACCTGGCATGCGCAGCAGCAGTTGTGGACGCTGCAGGGGCAGAACAGGACCTGGTTCTGCGGCAGCTACTTCGGCTCCGGATTTCACGAGGACGCGGTGCAATCAGGGTTCGCCGTCGCTGAACAGCTCGGTAAGGTAGCCAGGCCCTGGACACTGAGCAACCCCTCTACCCGCATCGTGGTGAACGCAACACCGTCTTTGCAGGCTGGCGGGCTGGTGGCGTGAGTTTCAAAAGCCGGCTGTACGCCGGGCAGGTCTATCACAAGCGAACCCGCCCGCGCGAACATACACTGCGTTATTCGGTATTCACCCTGTTACTGGATCTGGACGAGATTGAACATCTCGCCAGTCGCCTGTGGCTGTTTTCGCATAATCGCTTCAACCTGTTCTCGTTTTATGACAGCGACTTCGGGGATCAGTCAGGGCGAAGCCTGAGCGAGTTCGTTCACGCCAGATTGTCCGAGGCAGGTATCCACGAGGTGCCTGCACGTATCCTTCTGAGCTGTTACCCGAGAGTGGCGGGCTTTGCCTTCAACCCCCTGAGCCTGTTCTATTGCCTGGACACCGATGATCGTTGCGTGGCGGTGATTCATGAAGTCCACAACACTTTCGGCGAGCGACATTGCTACGTGTTACCAGTCAAGCCGGACGCAGCTACGACGAGCGACTGGATACACCAGCGAGCAGACAAGGCCCTGTTCGTGTCGCCGTTTGCACAGTTGGGTATGCATTATCAATTCCGGCTCAATATGCCGGATGATCGCCAGGTGGTAGTCATCCGCGCCTCCGACGATGAGGGTCTGCTGATTACCGCCAGTTACACAGCCGTGCGCAAACCACTGACTGCCGCGCGCCTGGGCAGGTATTTCCTCACCTGTCCATTACTCGGCGTCAAAGTCGTATTGGGTATCCACTGGGAAGCCCTGCGCCTGTGGTGCAAGGGTGTCCCCTGGTTCAGGCACCAGCCCAAACGCCAATCCTGAGGCAAAGGATATCGTAGAGTTACGGTGAATGAATCAGTGAATAAAGGGAAACACTAAACGCAACAGTATGCAAAAGGGAATCATTGAAAACAACGATATGTCAGAGCTAGAAAACCACACGATCAGTCAATCGCCGCCTGTCGGCTATCGATTTCAGTCTATACTGGGTAGCCTCATAGGGCGGCGATTCGACCACCTGCTCGATGGCATCACGCATGGTCAGTTGAGTCTGACCTGGCCGGACGGGCGCCTGACCCGCCACGGCATCAAGTCGGAGGATCCGGGCTGGAACGCGCAGGTCACGCTGAACAATTTCAAGCCGGTGAGACAGATTTTGCTCTCGGGAGAGAACGGATTTGCCGAGAGCTACCTGCGTGGTGACTGGAGCACGGACAATCTGCGCAACCTGTTCACGCTGATCATGAACAACGAGGCTGAAGTTGCCGCCAAGACTACCGGGAGCTGGTATGCCCGCCTGGCCAATTCGATCAGGCACGGACGCAATCACAATTCGCTGAGTGGCAGCCAGCGCAACATCGAGTTCCACTACGACCTGGGCAATGATTTCTACCGCTTGTGGCTGGATCGGACCATGAGCTATTCATCGGCCATGTTCTCGGGCGATGAGTCCCTGGAGGATGCGCAGGAGAAGAAACTGTCCAACGTGGTCCGATTGCTGAATCCGGCACCCGATGCAAAGGTGCTGGAGATCGGTTGTGGCTGGGGTGCCATGGCCAACAGGCTGGCCCGCCATGCGGGATGCAGAGTCGAGGGCATATCGCTCTCACACGAGCAGCTCAGCTATGCGGTAGAACACTACGGCGTCGGAGCCACGGATGCTGCGCCGGGCAGCGCGACGTTCCGCCATCAGGATTACCGCAGCGTACAGGGCAAGTATGATCACATCGTGTCCATCGAAATGTTCGAGGCCGTCGGGGAACAATACTGGGACACGTATTTCGCGAAACTGGGTGATCTGCTGGAGCAGGGCGGGACAGCAGTTCTGCAGGTCATCACCATCGATGAGGAGCGCTTCGAGGAATACCGGGCGAGTCCGGATTTTATCCAACGTTACATTTTTCCGGGTGGCATGTTGCCCAGCAAGACTCACCTTCATGAGCTGGTGGAGCGTGCCGGCTTCGCTCTGCTGGACGCCGAGTGGTTTGGCCAGGGTTACGCAAAAACACTGGCACGCTGGCGCGAGCGATTCGACCAGGCTTCCCGGGAAGTGAGTGCGCTGGGGTTTGACGAACGCTTCCTGCGCATGTGGCGCTATTACCTGGACTACTGTGAGACAGGCTTTCGCTTTGCCCGCACCGATGTCGGGCAATTGCTGCTTTGTAAACGCTGACGCCGTAAGCACTGACACGGTCACGGGCTACGGGGTTAGACCACTTCAGGCCAGTTTGTTACCAGCCAGGCCAACTTGCTGACGTTACCATGAGTTCTGGTTCTATCTAGAGATGCTCATGGGGATGCTGATGGATGGCCAGTGGAGCGCCACGGACGACAAGGTGGTCGTGGCAGGCGCCTACCGCCGGGAACAAAGCACGTTCGACAATGCAATTGCCGACGAAGTGATTCACCGAATGGCAGGACACTCCCGGCGCTACATCCTCGTGGCCTCGATGAGCTGCCCGTGGTCGCACCGGGTACTGCTCGTTCGGGCAATCAAGGGTCTTGAAGATCGCATCCCAATGCATGTTGCCGGGGGCAATCGGATCGAAGGTTACGGTATGCATCCTGCCGGCCCGCTCAGGCTCGACGGTGCAACACCCCTGCACGTTCACCAGCTCTATACCGAATCGCATCCGGGCTTCACCGGGCGGGTCACCGTACCCTTACTCTGGGACGACTCGAACAGCTTGATCGTCAGCAACGATTCAGCGCTCATCATGCGGGCACTGGATCGCATCGAC
>JABDKN010000233.1 GCA_013002205.1 Granulosicoccus sp. | reverse complement strand
TAAATCTGGGCCGGCACTCTCGATGTCGTGCCCGATGAGACCCTGCGCTGCATCCTGATGCACAGCGACCAGGTGCCGGTGGTAGTGAACCTGGAAATCACACCGGCCGAGGCTGTGGAAGAAGCGTTGTGGGTAGATCCGAATCATCCGGCAAATGAGGTGAATGACGCGTATTGACTAGGAACACTTACATGTCGCGTACTAGGTCTCAGCCGCGGGTATTGGAGTCAGTACGGTAGCCGCATGTCACCAGCAATCATTGACACTGCCCGCGCCGGAAGTCGTCTTCGTGCCCTGGCTGGTTAAAGTGAAGTTGCCACATTTTTTATCTGACTTCTGGCTTCCGATGGCGGTGGCAGTGATGGTATAGCCGGTGGCAGTGGCGCTGCCAATCGACAACGTGTAGTAGCCTTCCGATGAACTGGTTGATCGCAGAACGTCAGTGGCCGGATTGGTGGCTATAGTCGCCCCTGCATAGGTATTAATTGCGGAATAGCGTTGTTCCAGCCGCAGGGACAGATCCGTCAACGCATTCCGGGCATCGATTCTGCGTGAACTCAGCAGGTAGTTCTGGTAAGACGGAACGGCGATTGCCATTAGTATTCCCAGTATCGCAACAGCAACCATCAGCTCGACGAGTGAGAATCCGTCGTTGTTCTCGGAACTGCCTTGCAGGGTTTCACTCATGATGGTTTTCCGGTCAGGGGTTGCAGGATTCGATCTCGTTGCCATCGGCAGTCATCGAGATATCATTGGCACTGAGTTCGGCGATATTCACTCGGCCGATCACTGAAACCTCTAGCAGCCGTGATTGACTGGTCTTGCCGTGCTTACAGAGTATGATCGAACCCGGATATCGCGCGTCACCGGTGGGCAGGTAGGTAAAATGCGTTGCGGTATCGCCACTACTGCGTAGTGAAAACTTTGCATGGAGCGGCTGAATCACTTTCAGAACGGGTTCGCCGGCGTCAATCACCGGCGGTGAATCCCTGTCGATGTTGACAAACACGATCCACCCATCCTCCCAGTCTGTCTCCGTCGAGCAGGCAACATCTGTCGCATTGCGAGCGCACAGAGTGACCTGTCTTCCCCGAGAGACGGCTTCACTTCGCGCCAGTCGGTGATCTGCACTGTAGGTGTTGATTGCCGCTGACAGCTCGTTCCGGGTATACAAGCTTTCCATGCCGGGTACGCCAATGAGCATCAGAATAGACACGACAGCAAGCAATACCATCAATTCGATCAGCGTGAATCCCGGGGCTGTGATGGAGATCTCCTTCATGGTGTCCGGATCTCACGCCAGGACTCCATCTCGAGATCGGCGCCGGAGCCTGCGTTCTTGTCGACATGAAAATTCGTACCGCCGGACAGGGTGATCGTATCGGCAATGGCCGCTCCATAGAAGTGGCTGCCGCCGGTAATCGTGAGATCCGCATCCGGTGCATAGATGGCGGCGTGCATCGAGGAACCCCCGGCAACTTTCAGGCTACTGCCGGTGGAATAGATGATCAGGTCAGTCGGTTTATTCGTTGAATTGACGATACCGCCGCCTGTGAGATCGCTGGTCCCAGTCAGGTAGATCTCTACAGGCCCACTGGTTACCTCAAGTGTGCTGCTGCCCGACAGTTTGATCTCGTCGAAGCAGTACGTCCCTGGCGCCAGGACGATACTGCCCGATCCGGTTGCCGTCAGATCACCATCCGTCGTTCCATTGTAGGTATAGGTACCGGAAATACCGGTGGTATCGGAATAGGGGGGGCCACAGGCTGCGATCGACGCAAAGGAAACGGGGGGCAAGCCGGTTTCAGATGTTCCGGTGATGACACCCGGCCCGGTGATCGTACCACCTGAGGATACGTCTCCTCCGATGGTCACTGTTGAATCGGTCGTGTGAACATTGACGTTACTGCCTACCCTGGCACTGGTACCTACCGTGGTCGCATAATCGCCGGATTCGGAGTCGAAACTGTCGACCTGACTGCCGCCGCTCAGAGTCAATTTCGTTTTGGCAAAGAGTCCGAAACCACCGTCGGTTATCAGATGAACTTCCACAACCCTCTCGGCATTACCGGATCGACCCAGTGACCGAAGTCGAATCCGGTTGTCTCTGTCATCGACCGGATCATCCGGCGTCTCGTCGTGATTATCCAGCACCCGTATGTAGTAGCCGTCTGTGGCGCTCAAGCCACCGAACTGTACAAATCGGTAGACGACCCCCAGCGAATCCGGATCCACTTCGATGCCCAGATTTGTCAGCTTACCCCCTGTCCCATTGTCAGCCAGCAGGTTGTCGAAGCGTACATCGCTCGCCTGCAACAAGGCTAGCGTGTGGTGGATACCGGCCTCCGCAACCGCCAGCGCATTCGAATTGTCCTGGTAATTCCTCGCGATCTTGAGATCGGTACGCACCGTAGACGATTGACCATGAATTAACATGGAAGAAACCAGGATCATCATCAACACCAAGACCAGGGCGAATCCCCCCTGTTGGCGGGCTGCTTGCCATTGCTCGCCAGACCTGATCGGCTGCATGATGTCGGGTCGACGCACCATCAGTTCTTGAGACTCACGGCCGTTTGAAGGGTCAGGCTTGGAATATCATTTGTCAGCGGATTGCGTCGTGCTGCAGTCGCCGTCAACTGGATGCGGTAGCGTTCCCCGGGTATCAGCGTCTGAACCTGGATGTCGGTGATTTCCGACGCCACTACTCGATACCCATCCGCGTTATGGGCACTAATCTGCAAGGTTCTGGAGGTCGTGTCCAATCTGAAGCTCTTGACTTCCAATCGACAGACCGGGGTGCCGGACGGATAGGCGTTGGCCAGTCCCTGGGTCCCACTGGCGACCGGGTCGGTGTCTATCGTCCACCGATCGGTATCGACGAAGGTGACCAGAGCGTGTTCCTGTTCGTTGATCTGAATGGTGCGCCGAGAGCCGGTATCGGCGCTGGCAGGCATGTCGATGGGAACTACCGTTGCACCAGCGGTGACATCCGCTGTCAGACTCGCGACAGCGTACGGCGTGCAACTGGTTATCGACAGTTCATCGGGCGCGGTACCGGCGCCGTCAGTGATGATTACCGGGGGACCGGCATAGCCGGTGACCCAGGGTACCCACGATGCCGGGCTGGAATCGGGAAATCCATAGCCGGCGTTTCTCACGACATCGATGATGCGTTCTCGCGCGACACGCAGGTTGGCTTGCAGTGCGGAGTTGATGGCTTCAGCCTCTGCCACCCTGTTCGACATCAGAAAGAATGTTGTGGAGCCGGCGGAAATGACGCTGAAAACCGCCAGGGCGATCATCAATTCGACCAGCGTGTGTCCGGTGCAACGGTTCATGGAGCGATGACCGTGCTGAGTTGAACGGAGGCAGCCCCGTCCTTCGTCGGCCACGCCGTCGTGACGAGCACCGTCTTGGTCTTGGTCATGGGTGTATTGTCGGTCACCGTCCAGGTGCGCGAATAGAATGAATCAACCTCATCAGCCTGTGCGGATGCGTTCAACAGTGGGTCTGCCCCTGTGACCACTGCAGCGAATCCGGCGGACCGGATCTCCTCGAGCTTGTCCGTGGCAAGCACGGTGGCTGTTGTTCTGCGTTGAGACATGATCTCGCTGTCGATCATCGTCCCCAGCAATGATGAATAGCTGGCCAGGCCGAAGGCCAGTATGGCAATGGCAACGACAGTCTCTATCAGTGAGACACCGGCGCACCGTGATCCATGAATGTTGCATTCACAGATATGCCAGCCTTTTGATGGATAACGACGGCGCATGAAGCGGTAGTTTGTCTAGGTTAGGTATAACTCGTATGTCCACAGGATCGGGTCATTGTGGCGAGCCTTTAGTCGAGAGGTACCGAAATCATGGTCATTCCAGAATTCGACACTCGAAACTTGCCCGATTGTGAACAGCTTCCGTCATTTGCATTGCCTGTCATCTGCTGTCCAGCCAGGCGGGAGCGTGTCCAGGTCTTTGGTAGGGATAACCTCGCAATGGCACTGCAATGAGAAATTACCTGGCCTACGAATCAATCACAGGCATTCTGAATCGGTGCGATAGTACCGTTCCTCATCGACATAAGTCCTTCCATCGCGATAGTTGAGCAGTCGATCCAAGAGCGAGCCATTATCAAAGCCGAGGGCGAATCAGCTCAATGGTTCCGTGATCAGGGTGTATGGTGAATGAGGTTGACCGCGGCCCCTTCATTGAAGCGGTGAAAAAACTGCACAATGGTCCGGCAGTCACATGGG
>JABDKN010000200.1 GCA_013002205.1 Granulosicoccus sp. | reverse complement strand
TCTCCTGTCAGTGACAGGATTGACGGAGTAGTGACCGCCAACCTCGTCATGAGGGTGACCAGCCGACTTGAAGGTTGATCGCTGCAAAAAATCGCGGTGGATATTCTCCTTGATTGATGTATGATTTTTTACTGCCCGGAGAAAAAAACATCCATGGATGCAATAGAGCCAGCCCCCGCCATCTGCCGGACAGCCAAATTGTGCGAACAATACTCATCCGGTAAAGCAACATACTGCGAGCGCGCATGCTCAGTACGCGATCATTTACCCGAAACCCACCTGTGAGGAAACAGTCCATGTACAAGAAGGTATCAACATCGATTTACAAGGCAGCGCTTGGAGTCAGTGTCGCAGCATTGATGATCACCGGATCCATGACTTCTGCCCTGGCCGCCTGGCCCGAACGCCCGGTTACGCTGATCGTACCCTGGAGCGCCGGTGGCGGCACAGATGCCACCGGGCGCATGATCGGCTCGCTGCTGGAAAAAGAACTGGGTCAGCCATTCAATGTCGTCAATCGCACCGGTGGCAGTGGCGTCGTTGGTCACTCGGCTATCGCCACTGCCAAGCCTGACGGTTACACCATCGGTGTCGTCACCGTGGAGATCGGCATGATGCACTGGGCCGGACTCACTGAATTGACAGGGACTGACTACACACCGATCGCCCTGTACAACGCCGATGCCGCCGGGTTGCTGGTCCGCGCCGATTCACCATGGATGAGCGCGCAGGACCTCATCGATGCCGTCAAGGCAGACAGCGGTGCACACAAGGGTTCCGGCACCGGCCAGGGCGGTATCTGGCACCTGGCGCTGGCCGGTATGCTCAACAGTGCGGGCATCAGCCCCGATGCTGTGCCCTGGGTTCCCTCACAAGGCGCAGCGCCAGGCCTGCAGGAACTGGTCTCAGAAGGGGTAGACATCGTGACGTGTTCCATCGTCGAAGCGGCCGCACTCATCGATGCGGGTAAGGTGAAGTCCCTGGCTATCATGAATGAGGAACGCGTGGATGCCTATCCCGACGTGCCCACACTCAAGGAGGCTGCCGGTATCGACTGGTCACTGGCGGCATGGCGTGGCATTGCGGGTCCCAAAGGCCTGCCTGACGAGGTCACGGCTACCTTGACGGCAGCCCTGGAAAAAACGTGGAATTCTGCCGAATTTCAGGAATTCATGAATGGACGTGGATTCGGCCTGGTCTGGAAACCAGGTGATGAGTTTGCCACGTGGATGTCCGACAGTGACGCATCTCTCGGGAAAGTCATGCAAGCCGTCGGCATGGCCAAATAACCCTGCGTGCGTCTCAATGACGCCATAACAGGGTTGGTGATCATGATCTTCGCATTCGCGGAGATAGCCTACAGCACCACCTTCCCTGCGCTGCACGGGCAGGCCTACGGACCAAATCTGTTTCCAATACTGATTGGCTGTGGCCTTGCCCTGTGCGGGCTCCTGCTCATTGTCAGAGGCTTGCGTGCCCGGCAGGCTGCAAACGCAGAAGAGGCGGCATGGTTTCGCTGGGGTGACTGGGCGCAGGACCCGGATAGGCGTGTCAACATGATCCTCATACCGAGTGTGTTGATTATCTACATTCTGCTATCCGATATCATCGGGTTCATTCCCCTTTCAATCATCCTGCTGACGCTGTTGCTGTACCGGTTGGGGACCTCGGTAGCCTTGTCCATTCTGTACGCCGTTGTCACCACGGTCCTGCTGCAGGTGCTTTTCGCCCGCGTCCTGCTGGTGCCCCTGCCCGCCGGCATCACCGGCAACCTGCTCTGGTAGACAACTATGGATTCTGTAGTCCAGGGTTTACTGCTGGTACTGGATTTCAAGGTACTCGGGGTCATGCTGCTTGCGGCCATGTTCGGTCTTTTCGTGGGCTCGATACCCGGACTGACGGCGACCATGGCTGCCGCTTTGCTGATTCCGTTCACCTTCTTCATGGAACCGGTACCCGCTATTGCAGCCATAGTGACGACCGTGGCCATGGCGATATTTGCCGGTGATATTCCCGGCGCATTGCTGCGCATTCCCGGTACACCGGCGTCAGCCGCCTATTGTGATGAAGCGTATGCCCTGACCCGAAAAGGCAAGGCAGAAACCGCTCTGGGCGTCAGCCTCGTCTGCGCAGTTATCGGTGGCGTATTCGGATCGGCAGTACTGGCGATGACGGCGCCTGTGCTTGCCGAATTCGCCATCAAGTTCTCTTCATTCGAATATTTCTGGCTAGCCTGCCTGGGGCTCTCCTGCGCAGTCGTGGTCTCTACCGGATCCACACTTAAAGGCTTCGTGTCTCTGCTGATCGGTCTGTTCATCGCCACCATCGGTATCGACGTCACCGCCGGACACCCGCGCTTCACCTTTGGCAGCGTCGAGATGATGGGTGGCATCAGCTTCATACCTGCGATGATCGGCATGTTTGCCATATCAGAAGTGATGCGCTTCGTTGCCGCTCCGAACAGTGAGCATGTTGCACCGCAGCAGCCCATTCGCGGCGTTTTTCGCGGGATTGGTTCCATACTTTCACGCTACAGGATCAACGTCGCACGCGGCGGCTTTATTGGCGCAGTAGTCGGCATACTGCCGGGGGCAGGATCTGATATCGCCGCCTGGATTGCCTTTGCCATGTCCAAGCGCTTTTCTCGCGAACGTGAAAAATTTGGCACCGGGCATGTCGAGGGACTGGTAGATGCCGGTACGGCAAACAACGCAGGATTAGCGGGTGCGTGGATTCCGGCTTTGGTATTCGGGATTCCGGGCGACTCCATCACCGCTATCGTCATCGGCGTTCTGTATATGAAGGGCATGAACCCGGGACCCACGGTTTTCATGCAGCAACCGGAACTGATCCACGCGGTATTCATCGTTTTCTTTCTGGCCAATCTGGCGCTGTTACCACTGGGCTTCCTGGCCATTCGCCTGTCACGCCGAATTCTGCACGTTCCTCGCAATGTGCTGATACCGATCATTCTGATGTTCTGCGTAGTCGGAGCCTTTGCCATCAACAATTCCGTATTCGGCATCAGCGTCATGCTGGTGATGGGCGTGCTGGCCTATATCATGGAGAGCAACGGGTTTCCCGTGGCACCGACCATTCTGGGTATCGTGCTGGGCACGATGGTTGAAAGTAATTTCATGTCATCGATGATCAAGGCAGACGGTGAGTTTTCAGGGTTTTTCTCACGTCCCATCGCCGCCACGCTGGGTGCCGTCGTCATCCTGATCTGGTTGATTCCACTGATCCGCATTGTCATCAAGGCGATTGGCAGGCGTCACCAGCCAGCGTGACGACCACAAGGCAGGAGTCGTGTCAGTAGTTCCACAGAGCATTGAACAATAACCGCAATGCCAGCACGGTCAAAACGCACCTGAACACCCATCTGAAAGTTGCTTCCGGTAAACGTTGAAGTAGAGCTCGACCCAACCAGGTGCCAACCAGACCACTGACGATCATGGCTATGACCAGAGGCAACCATTCAGTCAACACGAATCCGAGAAATCCAAAGGCGGTAACCTTGATTAAATGCTGCAGGCTCATGCAGGCAGCATGGGTCGCAACGGTGCGGTCACGACCATAGCGTGCCGGTGACAGGAAGGCGGCAAGCAATGGGCCCGTCGCGCCAAGGAACATGGTGGCGAAACTGGTCACACCGCCTACCCCTAAGTACGCCTTTTCCGGTACCGCAATAGCGCTGATCTTCGGTGCCCAGACTGTCCACAGTATGAAGGTCGCCAGTACCAGTTGTAACCATCGTGTCGGCAGGATGACAATCACCTGGCTTGCCAGCAACACACCGATCAGGCTGCCCGGTATGAACCAGCGCACTACACCTGTCATGATGAACGGGCGCAGCATCCAGGCGCGCCCGGCATTAGAGCCAATCTGCACCAGGGCATGAACCGGCAAAGCGACGATCGGCGGTGTCAGCGACAACAGCGCTATCAGCATGGCAACGCCGCCGCCAAGGCCAAATGCCGCGCTGATCGACGAGGTAACGAAACTGATGAGTATCAGAGTCATTGCCGTCAACGGCGTGGCTTCTGCGGGTAACCACAACATATCTATATTATCTTCGATGAGACATATCAGTTTGCAGAACTACGCTTACTCCTGCTCATCTGCAATGCTGCCACAATGATGCCCAGCGACACGAGACCAATGATGATCGTCGCCAGTGCATTTACGTCGGGGCTGACTCCCAGACGCACTTTCGAGAAGATGACCATTGGCAAGGTGGATGCGCCCGGACCTGAGACAAAGCTTGCAATGACAAGGTCATCGAGGCTGAGTGTAAACGCAAGCAACCAGGCCGACATCAGCGCTGGCGCAATGACGGGCAATGTGACATCGAAGAAGACCCTGACCGGTTTAGCACCCAGGTCCTGCGCGGCCTCTTCTATGGACAGGTCCATGTCGACAAGTCGGGACTGGATGACAACTGCGGCATAGGCTGCGCCAAAGGTGGAATGGGCAATGATAATCGTCAACATTCCACGACCTCCCGGCCAGCCGATCAAACCCTGTAGCGCGACAAACAACAGCAACAGGGAAAGACCGATGATCACCTCCGGCATCACCAGCGGTGCGGTGATCATCATGCTCAGCAGCGACTTGGAGCGGAAACGGGCGAAGCGGATCAAAACGAAAGAACCAATGGTGCCGATCACGACCGCGATGCTCGCCGACAGGAATGCGATTTTCGCGCTAATCCAGGCGGCCTCGAGTATCTGCGGGTCACGAAATAACTCGCCGTACCATTTGGTTGAAAAGCCACCCCATACCGTCACCAGCTTGCTTTCATTGAAACTGAAGATGACCAGTGACAGTATAGGTGCGTAAAGGAACACAAAGCCGAACACTCCCATGAACAGCAGAAATCTGGATCTGCGTTTCATCAGCTTGCTCCCTCATCGACCGCCTGGACTTTGCGTAACAGCATGATCGGGATCACCAGGACAAAGAGCATCACGATTGCGACCGCTGAGGCAATCGGCCAATCGCGGTTCGAGAAGAACTCATCCCACAGAACCCGCCCGATCATCAGGGTATCCGGACCACCCAACAGGGCCGGTATGACAAACTCGCCAACAGCAGGAATGAATACCAGCATGCAACCGGCGATAATCCCGTTGGCCGATAGCGGGAGCGTGATCGTGAAAAACGTGGTAGCCGGACGTGCACCAAGATCGGCTGAGGCCTCGAGATAGGCTTCATCCAGCTTCACCAGGTTGGCATAGAGTGGCAGGATCATGAATGGCAGGTACGTATAGACGATGCCGACGTATACCGCGAAATCAGTCTGCAGCATGACCAGCGGCTCGTTGAGTATGCCAAGCGAGATGAGAAAATTATTGATGATGCCGTTAGCCTTCAGAAACCCGATCCAGGCATAGACGCGCAACAAGAACGAGGTCCAGAATGGCAGTACCACGAGCATCAGGAGAATATTGCGTCTGTCCGGCGACGAGCGCGCAATCAGATAGGCCATGGGGTAACCGATCAATAGCGTCACCACAGTAGAAATCGCAGCGATTCTCACCGATTCAATATAGGCCGCCACGTACAAAGGGTCGTCCAGCAGAAACAGGTAGTTACCAAAATTCAGGTTGATGTTTAGAAACCCATCGCTCCATTCCCAGATCGGTAAATAAGGTGGTCGCGCAATGGCGGCCTCGGACAGGGAAATCTTGGCGACCACCAGAAACGGAATCAGGAAGAACAGCAGGAGCCAGATGGTCGGGATTGCAATGACCAGTCCCCGACCATCAAGCCCAATCCTTTGCAATACGCCACCGATATACCTGCCTCCGGGTAATCTACGGTTAAGCTCTGCCGTCGCGCTCATGAGGACACCACGATGCCGGCATCGTCGTGCCAGCCCACGTGTACTCGATCGCCCCACTTCAGGGTATCTTCGTTCGAGCGCATCCGATTCGACTGACTGACACGCACACGTTTGCCGCTATCGAGGAGCACCTGAAAGACTGATGAGTTGCCCATATAAGCGATCTCATCGATCTTTCCCGTGAACGTGTTGCGCATATCATGCAGTTGAGACTTGCTGATCTGCACTTTTTCAGGGCGAACAGCGACGGCAACCTGTTGGCCCACCACACCGCTGATACCATGCGGCACAAAAATGTCAGTCTGGGTGTCGCGCGAGCCAATGAGCACATGATCCTCATGATCTTCGGTGATTCGACCCTCGAACATGTTCACCGAACCGATGAAATCGGCCACGAATCGGCTCTGCGGATATTCGTAAATTTCGTGCGGCGTACCAACCTGGACGATTCTTCCCTCGGTCATCACACCAATCCGACTGGATAAGGTCATCGCCTCTTCCTGATCGTGCGTGACGACGACAAAGGTCACCCCCAGACTCTCCTGAATCTTGATCAACTCGAACTGGGTTTCCTCACGCAATTTTTTATCCAGAGCACCCAGTGGTTCGTCCAGCATCAACAGTTTGGGCTTCTTTACCAACGATCTGGCCAGCGCGACCCGTTGTCGCTGTCCGCCTGACAATTGATGCGGCTTGCGCGATGCAAACTGATCCATCTGCACGAGTGACAACATGTCGCTCACCCGCGCCGCAATTTCAGCTTTCGGTAAACCGTCGCGCTTGAGCCCGTAGGCGATGTTTTTCTCCACGCTCATGTGTGGAAACAGCGCATAGGACTGAAACATCATGTTCGTCTTTCGTGCAAACGGGGGAACACCTTCCTGGTCCTGACCATCGATGATGATCTGACCCGAGCTGGCAGTTTCAAACCCCGACAGCAGTCGCAGCAGAGTGGACTTTCCGCATCCAGAGCCACCCAACAGGCAAAAAATCTCGCCCTTGTAGATATCCAGTGAGACGTTATCGACCGCTACGAATGCACCGAATTTCTTGGTAACATTCCTGACCTGTAGAAAAGGGACGGCATGGGGATCGGCCCAGGGATCGGCCCGGGGTTCAGCATCAGGCGTAGCATTACCTTCAGACATGGTCACCCCCTCACAGAGATTGGTGTGAGTCCGAAGCCCGCAACCGGGCCCCGGCCGACAACATAAACTCTATTGCCCGGTTTTAATGGTCGTCCACGCCCGTGTCAGCGAACGGTCATAACGTGAGCTATGCGGTTTGAGCGAGAAGAGCTTGGCGCGAACAGCCTCAGGCGGATAGATGCCCGGATCGTTGATGACCTCTTCAGCCACGAACTCATCGGCTGCGGGGTTCGGGTTGGCATAGTAGACATAGTTGGTGATGCCGGCTGCAATCTCGGGCTGGAGAATGAAGTTGATGAAGGCCAATGCGTTGTCAGGGTTGGGGGCATCATCCGGTATGGCCAGCATGTCGAATCCAACCTGTCCGCCTTCTGCCGGAATGGCATAGGCGATATCGACGCCCTGCCCCGCTTCGGCTGCACGGTCCCGGGCTTGCAGTACGTCGCCCGAATACCCGACCGAAACGCAGATATCTCCATTGGCCAGATCGTTGATGTACTGCGATGAATGAAAATAGCGTATGTGAGGACGCACCGAGAGCAGCAGCTCGGTTGCTTTCTCAAGGTCTGCCTTGTCCTCTGAATTGGGATCAAGACCCAGGTAATTCAATGCCGGAGCCATCACTTCAGAAGGGCTATCGAGTAAGGACACGCCACAGTCTGCCAGTTTAGCTACGGTGTCAGGATCGAAAATCATGTCCCAGCTGCCGATCTTGTCAGCGTCGATTCGCGAGGACACCTCCTTCACGTTATAGCCTATTCCCGTGGTGAACATCATGTAGGGTACACCGTAGGTGTTGTCCGGATCGTTGACGGCAATGACATCCAGGATCCCTTGATCAAGATTGCCGTAATCGGGCAGCGCGCCCTTGTCAATCTCCGCAAATACGCCTGCCTGCGCCTGACGCGCCATGAATTCGATGGATGGAACCACCACATCATAGCCGCTGGCACCGGTCAGCATCTTGGCTTCCAACACCTCGTTGCTGTCAAAGACGTCGTAGTTGACCTTGATGCCCGTTTCAGCTTCAAACTTTTCCAGCGTGTCCTCCGCAATATAGTCAGACCAGTTGTAGACGTTCAACTCGCCTTCCGCCCACACTTGACCGGCGGCCAATGCAAGAACAGAGCAGGTCGTCACAATCAGTTTCATAGTGTTCTCCATGTAGAATTCAGAAGTGTCAAATACCCAATTTATCGCGAAGCCCGTACCACCAGGACCCGACCATCGAGTACGGCACACGGAAAATCCGACCACCTGGAAAGGGGTACCAGGGTACATCCTTGAAAACATCAAAACGAGATAGATCACCATCGATGGCCTCGGAGAGGATGCGTCCGAATGTATGAGATCCGGTCACACCGTGACCCGAATAGCCATGCGCAAAATAGGTATTGTCACCGATACGGCCCATCTGCGGCACCCGGCTGAAAGACAATGCAAAATTGCCACTCCAGGCATAGTCGATCCTGACCCCTTTTAGCTGTGGAAATACCTTGTCCATATTGCGACGCAGCTTGGCCTCGATATTGTCCGGATCCGTACCGCCATACACGGTACCACCGCCAAACAGCAGCCTCTTGTCCCCCGACAATCGATAGTAGTCAAGGATATAGCGAATATCTTCCACACAGGCGTCCTGCGGAATCAGCGCATTGGCACGCTCCTCACCCAAGGGCTCGGTTGCCATGACCTGGGTAGAGACCGGCATCACGCGCCACGTCAACTCCGGTACGACGGAACCCAGGTACGCATTCCCACATAGCACCAGCGTCCTGCATGTCATCGTGCCCCTGGATGTCCGCGCCACAGGCGCAGTCGCCTCGGTGTCAACCGAGATGACGGGTGACATCTCGTAGATCATACCACCGAGTTTCTCAAACGCCGCAGCCTCTCCAAGGCAAAGATTCAGCGGATGCATATGTCCACCGGAATGATCGATGAGAGCGCCTTCGTATAGATCCGATGCAACGTGTTGTCGCAGTTCGCTCTTGCTCAACATCTGCTGGTTCCTGATACCGTAGCTGGCCCACAGCTTCATGCGCTGCTCCAGTTCATTCATATGTGCTTTGGTCAGTGCGGCAAAAATATTCTTATCCTTCAGATCGCATTGAATCTCATAGGTCTTGATACGTTCACGTATGATTTGACCGCCTTCCTGTACGAGTCCCGCGACAAAGTTCGCCGTATCCTCACCATAACGTTTTTTAATGGTTTGCAGGCTTGCATTCAGTCCGTTGACGATCTGTCCCCCATTGCGACCCGATGCACCCCAGCCGACACGGGCACCTTCGATTATCGCTACCTTGTAGCCTTTTTCGACCAGATGAAGACCTGTCGACAATCCGCTGTAACCTGCACCGACGATGCATACATCGACCTGCTGGTCTCCCACCAGCTCGGCTCGGACGGGGGCCGGGTTCGCGGTAGCTGCGTAGTAACTGCCGGTGTGTTGGCCATTGCCGGCGTAGGGGTGTGTCGTCGAATTCACTACACGGTCTCCAGATAGGAGTGATACTCGAAATCGGTGACCTCACGAGCAAAGCGCTTCAGTTCCTGTGTCTTGCACTCTACGAGCATGGTTTGCAGCCGCCTGGAATAAATGTTCTGCACGTAATTACCATCTTCAAACGCTTCAATCGCGCTCGCCCAATCCAATGGCAGGTGCTCAAGATCCATATTGTAGGCATCGCCCACGATGGCTTCAGGTGGCGTCAGTTTCTGTTCGATTCCTACCAGCGCGCCGCCCAGTATGCTGGCCACGACCAGATAGGGGTTGGCATCGGCACCGGCAACCCGGTGTTCGATCCGACGCGCCTTATGGCTGCCACCTGGAATACGGACAGCGGCGGTTCGATTCTCGTAACCCCAGGCAACATTGGTTGGCGCGTGTGCACCGGGCAGCAGCCGCCGGTAGGAATTCTCGTGTGGTGCAAAGGTCAAGGCATTCTGCTGCATGGTAGCCAGTAATCCGGCAACCGCACTGAGCATCAGAGGTGTTCCCTGTTCACCGCCGTCATCGAACACGTTCACACCCTGGCCATCTATGAGTGAGAAGTGCACGTGAAAGCCGCTGCCGGAACGCTCACCATATGGCTTGGCCATGAATGTTGCGAGGAATCCGTGCTTGCGTGCTATGCCACGAACGAGACGCTTGAACAGGACCGCATCATCTGCTGCGCGAAGTGGATCGGCAACGTGCATCATATTGATCTCGAACTGCCCGGCACCGTTTTCCGATATGGCGGCATCAGCAGGAATCCCCTGGGCGGCACAGGCATCATAGACATCGTTCAGGAATGCATCGAAATGCTGTAACTCGTCAAGAGACAACGCGCCATCTGAGTCCAGGCGCTTTCCGGAAACAGGAGAGCGAGGTGCCTTGGGGTGATCTCCGTTAGGATCGCACAGATAGAATTCCAGCTCTGTCGCCACCACAGGCGTCAGACCAAGCGCGCTGTAGCGCTCAACTATTCGCGCCAGGGCCCGCCGAGGATCGCCCTCAAATGGCGATCCATCATCCCTGCGCATCCAGAGCATGGCCAGCGCGGTAGGACGGCTGGTCCAGGTGATGGGCACTAACGGCCGACCGGTGTAATCGCACAAACCATCAGAATCCCCGGTTTCGAATACGAGCTCGCTGTCCTCGATATCTTCACCCCAGACATCCACGTTGACGACCGACAGTGGCATGCGCAGCCCTCCGTCTGCCACCTTCTCGGCGTGAGCTACCGGGACACGTTTACCGCGCATCGTACCGTTCAGATCACAGACGCAAGCAAAGATCGACTCGATCTCCGGGTGTTCGTTCAGCCACATTGAGATACTCTTGTCAGCCATCGATGCCTCTAAGTGATACCTATTTGTAATTGTGATACCTTTTAAAGGAATGTGATTTATTTGTCAACTTGTGGCAGTATCCTGTGGAACGACTATCGCTGATTCAATGCCTGGAATTGAACCCCTGATGACCAAGGAGAAGGATCTCACGATCCCCGACATGTCCACAGGATCCGACCGCACGACACAGGAATACGTGTACGGGCGGATTCGGCACGCAATCATGATCGGGGCGATTCCGCCTGGGACAGTACTGACGATGCGCGGCCTGGCAGACACCATGGGTCTGAGTCCGACACCAATCAGGGAAGCGGTGCGCCGCTTGAGCTCTGTAAACGCCATCCAGGTCAACAAAAGCCGCCGGCTTTCAATACCCGAAATGACATCAGGCCGCTTCGAAGAACTGGTCGCACTGCGAATAACCCTGGAAAAACATGCAGCCGAACGTGCGTTACCCTACGTATCCGACATAAAGATAACGACCATGACGGGTCTGGATGATGAGATGGACAACGCCATTGTCGACAACGACTGGGATCGTCTGACCATTTTGAATCATGACTTTCATCGCACCCTCTACACCGTCAATCCGGATCAGGTGACCTTGCCAGTCATTGAGAGCATCTGGTTGCAATTGGGACCGTTCCAGCGGCAGGCTCTCGAGATGCTGAAAGAATTTTACACGATTGACCGTCACAAAGAGATACTCGCTGCACTCGCAACCCGGGATGCGACAGCACTTGTCAAAGCGACTGAATACGACATCCGCGACAGCATCTACAAGGCAGGCCGCAAGCTCCTCACGGCAGGGGCTGCGGCCGCATAGCTGTAAAACGAAATGATCTCGATTGTTCAGGCTGAACAACACGCGATATCCACTATGTTGACTGGTTGGAATCGACCTCGACATCCCGCGGGAGTATTTTGTGGGGATCATGTTCAACGGTGATGAGATGCAATCACAGAATTTGGCTTGACTAGTTCGTTAATTACTTAGGCTGCCTCTGCAGGTCCTGTAGTAACCGAATTGTTTTCGGACCACAGTCTCCTGTTCTGCAGTCACACCAGTATCGCTCGATAGATAGACTACTAATCCATTGGTGAAGATCAGAACATAACCAGTCAGTGGTCCTACATAAGCAGTGAGACCAGCTGTGCTCAGCTGCTTGCCGAAGTCGCCCTCAATAAAAGCGCCGCTGAGCCCGTTTTAATGGACAGCTGGGACAGTTGTGACTGCAACGCCCCCCACCTTCCGAGAGCCACCAAAGCGAACCAGTTGAACGGACTTTGGATCGCCACCGAGCGAATCGACTTTTTTGGCGAAGAATCCAGGAAGCTCGCTGCCTAGAATCAATTTTGCGTTCTTGGCTATCATGATATCGACGCTGTTGGAATTCGGTATCGATAAAGTACTCACATCCGGTTTGCCGCACTCTCCGGCATTCACCTTGGGAATATGTCGATCACCCAAATGATCTCCATGGACATGACTTACCAAAATTGCATCAATTTTTCCAAGCCGAGAATCGTCGGCTCCGGCCACAGTACGCCCAGCGTCGTAGAGGAAAAGATCGAATGTTTATTCTTGATCTCATGGAAGAACATCTCCTAAGTAGGCAGTGGATAAACAAGGCCTGATTGCCTATAAATCCACCAAGACGAGCTCATTCGCTCCATTGGTATCAAAACGAATATTTACTGATATCGCACTTGATCTACGCAATGAAGGGTGTGCAGGGCCATCGCGTAATCCATCGAGTCACCGCAGCCAGACCACGGTTCACACTCTGCATCCGGCACGGGTGCCTG
>JABDKN010000189.1 GCA_013002205.1 Granulosicoccus sp. | reverse complement strand
GATATCGCCACTGTCTCCTTGCCAGTCTATCGTCCATCCGCCCGATTGATTGCCGATATCATCGGCTGATTTTCCTGCAACAATTATCTTGAAGCTGTTGCTGCCGATATCAACTGGAAAAATGTCGCCGGTATTTTTCAACAGCACCAAAGACTCACTGACGGCTTGCCTCGCAACAACTCTGTGATCCGCGCTGCCAATATCGCTAATTGATGTCTGATCAATGGGCTCCATTTGTCCAGAGTCAGCGAATAGCCGTCCGTAAGGAGGATCAAACAGACCGAGCTCGACCTTTGCCGTCAGAATCCGCTCAACCGCATTATCTATGCGCTGCTGACTGACACTCCCAGTTTCAACAAGGCTAGTCAGATTGCGAACAAAGGAGTCGTAGTTATACGGCTCCATGGCCATGTCTATACCTCCATTGATGGCCTGTTCGATAGCCACCGTGAAATTTCGGTCAATCTGTTTTATAGCTGCCCAGTCTGACAATACGATGCCACTGAAATCCAATCCACCATTCGTACTGCTATCTTTCAATCTACCACTTACTAGCTGATCAGGGTTTGCATGCATTTTTACGCCATCAACACTACTGTAGGAGATCATCACCGAACCCACGTTTTCGATGTTTATCGCAGGGAGGTAAGGAGGTAAATGAAAAGCTTCGATTTCGGAAGACGGCGTGTCTCCCTGATCCTCGCCGCCGGTGGTACCACCATCGCCGATCCAGTGTTTGGCAGTGGCTAGTACCGTGTCAGTCGCCGATAGCCCCAATCCATGGGTACATTCTCCAGTGCCCTGGTAGCCACCAATGATGGAAGTCATGGTAGCTGCAGCTTCTGGCGTTTCCCCAAAGCACTCGTAGGAACGGCCCCAACGCTCGTCTCGACTGACGCACAGTGTTGGAGAGAAATTCCAATTTATGCCCGTTGCAGCAACTTCTTTTGCTGTGACTCTACCAATTTCACAGCCAAGTTCCGGGTTTCCGGCCGCACCTAATCCAATGTTGTGGGGAAAAATCGTCGCTCCAAACACATTGTTGTGACCGTGAATTGCGTCGATGCCGAACAGCAACGGAATGCCCAGATCGGTAGACAGGGCATCTTGCTGAAAACCATCCACCATCTTACGCCAATCATCGGGTTGATTCCCTGTCGTAGGCGAGTGTCCACCACCTGCTAAAAGCGCTCCCAGTTTGAACGTAACTACGTGATCCTCTCCCTTGAGTTCCAGATGATCTCCCATGGCCATTTGTCCGATCTTGTCGTCCAGGTCCATCATGGCGATACAGTCTTGTACCCGAGCCTGGACCGATCCGCTTAAGCCACATTTTGGAATCAATGCTGTTGGGTCAGGCGGGCAAGGTCCACCTTTTGGTGTTCCGCAGGGCGGCGCTGCGGCAGCCCAGTGGATGTCGATCAACAGCGTAAATAGTGTGGCAACCGCCAGCAATGCACGATGCGAAATAATGCTGCGCAACATGTTGATTCCCTCCCATCGAAAACGGAATGGATCATGACAGCCTACAGCAATGTATTGCAGTAACCAATGTAATACTTATCCTGATGCATCAAAGGCTCCCAGGGGCGTGAATGACCCGGATAGCATCCGATGAGTGATCAGGTAACTTGAACGGATTGTGTAGCGTATTGCGACCAGAAACCGTCAATCCGGCCGGTATGAACAACTTACTTGCATCGGCGGGCTACAAGTCGATGGTAACGCGAGGTGCGCAGACCGGGCATTAGTCAACACGGCTGGAGAACAAACCGCACATCAGTCTCATTGATCTGTGCGAGACCCGCCGCTCGTGGTGTGCACAGCAACATGCGTTCTCAACTGTGCGCTCATTACAGCCGGTTCAGATGAACACCTGCTGTGGTGAGTTCACCGCTTGATTTCTTTGCCCGTGCCAGATCACTCACGTCTTTCCAAACACTAATCTCCTCTTTACCGATGGCAAATGAAGTGGTGGGAATCAACGATTTCTGTTCAGGCACAGGCTGATTTGACAGTGACGTACTGAGCAGGAGTCTCGTTGATTTGCCATTAAGTATATGAAATTCATGACAATATATTGCCTGTTTGAGCCAGGTCCCACACGCCGGCAGCAGGATTTTTCTAGAATTCAAATATCAGTAACTGCAATCTCGAAGGGAGTTGGACGATGTGTGTGCAGGTTAAAAGTATGACCTGGTTAACAGTTTTGTTCCAGCCGTGATTCGGCTTGCCGGATTGCCAGAGTGGATCTGATGGCCTCTGATCTATCATCGTGCCCCTTGTCATTAGAGAGCCGAGAGTTTTATGAATTTGCCCGAGAACCCGTCATTGTGGGGGTATCTGGAGATGCTGCCTGAATACTTCATTACCGTAGTCCTGGTTTTCACCTTCATAGCCATCGTGATTGCACCAGGGTTGTTGCGGAAATTCGGATACTTTCAGGTCGACACTGGCAATGATGCTCCGGTGTTGAACAGTGTTCGTGGCTTTTTTGCGCTGTGCCTGCTCTTCGTCGCTGCCATGCATCCTGACTCTCCAGTGAATACATCCGTGCCCGGATTCATGCAGTTCTCACTGGTGTTGCTGTCCATTTACCTGTATTACGTTCTGTTCTTCGCCTCCGGTCACTTCATTCGGCAGCAGTTCGGACGAGTACACCGCTTTCAGGATACGAAGGTGATGGTCGATACCTATCGCTCACGTGGCCTGACGCTATCAGCCCGCGTCATCCTCACCACGATCCTGATCATCATTGTCGTACACAGTCTGGAAGCGGATGATCTGTTACGTACCAGTGGCCTGATTGCAGCTCTACTGGTCGTGATAGGACTTTCACAAAGCGCCTGGGCACCGGATTACATCAGTGGCCTGCTTATCCTCTACAGTGAAATGTTCAAGGAAGGAGATACGATAAAAATCGCCGATTCGAGCCAGAATTTCTATGGAGAGGTCTATCGCATCAAGGCTTTCCACACGGAGATTCTGAGCTTGGTCGATAATCACCGTGTCATCATCAAGAACTCCCGGATGCGCGAGTACACCATATACAATCTGTCCAAATTCGCATCTGCCAAGGGACTTCGCGAACGTTTGACATTCAAGATCGGGTACGACACCCCTGAAAAACAGATCAAGGCGATGTTCAAACACGCGTTCAATATAATCAACAGGGATCTATCCATCCCCGTCGAGAGACAGCACGCCCCCGAAATTCGTGTTCAGGATGCTGGTGACCATGCGGTGCAATGGTCGGTTTACTACTACACGAAAGAGACCAGAAAGATCATGCGAACGCGCCAGGCCATTACTGAAATCATTCTGGCAAGCAGCAGGACGTTCAACATATCATTGGCCACCCCGCTGACCCATACGGTGGAACTGGGTCATGGGGTGAGAACAGAACTGATCAAGCCGGAAGCCGCCTCAGGCATTCACGGTACCGTGCAGTACGGAAGCGATTTTTGTGTCCCGGTATTTACCAGATAACACGCTGCTTGCATCCGGAACGCCCGGGCAGTGCTCATCGAGCTGTCAGAGTTCCGCCTGAACCATGATTCACCGAGCCATCAGAATTCAGGCTGCGCCATGATCTGCGTGTCCAGGAAATCGATTCGATCAGCAATCCAGTTTCCAATGTACTCAAGTTCTCCAATCTCCGGGTTGTTGACACCGGATCCACCTGACTCAGGCCACCGGGCGAAATTACGAGAACGCGCATTCTCGGAAATAAACGGTATGGGAACTGACTTGTCCCGATAGCTCTCAAAACGTCCCAATAACGCCTCGGGGATAACGAGAGTCGCACGTAAATCGCTCCACCGCGTCTTGGCAATGGAATTGAAACCGGTGGCCGGTAGTTCGGACAGTCTGCGGATCAGGTTGTTCTTTTGCGGATCCCACCAGTCGGTGCGGCTGTAAGGACTGCCATCCCAGCGCATACCAAATGTCGCATCATTTCAAGGCACCTCTTCGGCCAGCGGCTGGAATCCTGCTTTCCAGTCTGAGGCGCTGTCGTCCGAGAACGAAGCAACATCCTGTTCGCCGAGCTTGCATTCGGTTACTCTTCGGGTCATTCGCCAGCGGGCCCGTCTGGCGTTGGTCCCATTGACGTAAACATATGAATGAGCTGCGAGACGCGGCATTGGAAGAGAACAGGGAGGTAGTCAATGAGCAGAACCGGCGTGATAGCGAACTACACGATCGCCTCGCTCATCACCATTGCGGCACTGGAAATCGGGTCCGGGATTGCCTGGAACTACCTGCAGTCTGCGCAGGTCAACGAAGGTGGCGTTCTAGCCGTTCAACGCATGCTGAACGAAACGCCCGGCAGTAGTGCCACGCTGGTGTCCAACCCCTATTCGCTCTACTGGAACAATCCGGCGTTCAAGGATGCCGAATACGGGGAACAGTATGATTCATTCGGGTACCGCTCTTCCACTGAATTGCTGGATATTCCACACGATGCATTCCGGATTCTGGTGCTGGGCGGCTCAACGACAAATATGTGGCCCTTCGTCAAAGATAAACAGAAGATATGGACCGCTCGCGTTGAAGAGTTTCTCAACCAGCAGTTTGACCGCAGAATCGCCGTCCTGAACGCTGGACTCCCTTACGGAACGACCGCAGAATTGATGGTTCACTTTCTTACTATTGGCAAGTACCTGAAGCCGGACCTGATTATTTATCACGGTGGTGGCAATGATTCGATGCCGCTGATGTTTCCCGGCTACAGGACGGATTACTCTCATGCGCGGTGGTCGACTGCGGGGTCGAAGGTGCGGGAACCGTTCAGGTCACTGCTGGCGTGGTCAGATTTTTTCAAGTTGACCGGCAGCGTGGTGTTCGGAGGTGGTGTCCACAATGGGGAGCCGTTTGGCTTTGCCCGGTTGGATAGAGAGAAAACCTTGGGCAGAGTCAGTGAAACATTTCCCCTGGCATTCAGGGAAAACCTGGAGGTGATCATTGGTGAAGCCAATCGACTGGGCGCCAAGGTCCATCTCGTGGGGTTCCTGCAGGCACGACGAGAGAATCTGTCCAGAAACCGCCCGGACATGGCTGGCCTGGAAGACAGTATGATCCTGGCAGTGGAAAAGCACGATGCGATAATGCTGGACCTTGCGGACAAGTACCAGTCTGTCAATTTCACAAAGCTCGATGGCGACAGGTTTTCGGATGAGTGGTTTCAGGACAATTGCCACTTGACAGAAGACGGTGAAGCGGAAAAAGCCGCGCAAGTTGTTCAGGCCCTGATTGCTTCAGAGTATTTCGACTGAGCCGGACTATTCATGAAACGCCGAATCCGTTCACCGGCCATATAACTCAAGGTGGCGATTTCCCAGGGTGATCTGCCGCAGTCCGCCTGGATTCAGGTGATGGTTCCGATAACGTGTCCGATCATGGTTTCCAGCGAAAGTGCGCCCATGGCTATGGTCTGCCGACGGAATGGTTTGTCTGCGTCGTGGTGAGCTACCCGGACCGCAATGCACGAAAGTTTCTTAAAAAAACGTCACAATCCGGAAAGCACCTGTACCAGTGCCAATAGCTTCGCTGTAGAATCTGCATGATCAGGGGAAGATACTGCAGGACTCAAACAGCATGACGGCTACGCCAGTGAGTTTGTGCGCTAACAATGCGTATGTTATTGAATCCAATAGCAATAGTGAAGTGGCATTGTTGGGAGGTACTCCGGCGTTCACGGAAGACCTGTGTGTCGGTCGACCCAATGTGCCGGACAGGTCTGCCTTCATGGCGCGCATGAATGCCATGTTCGACAGTGGACGATTGACGAATCTCGGACCGATGGTTCAGGAATTTGAGAAACAGGTAGCCCGGATTGCCGGTACCCGGCACTGTGTTGCAACCTGCAACGCCACCGTCGGTCTGGAGTTAGCCATATCTGCCCTGGGCATGAAGGGTGATGTCATCGTCCCTTCGTTCACGTTCATTGCCACGGTTCACGCTTTGTGGCGACAGGGCATTACCCCCATTTTTTGCGATATCGATCCGGTCACACACTGCCTGGATATCGCCAGCGTCGAAGCGGCCATGACATCACGAACCACCGGAATTCTGGGGGTGCATCTGTGGGGAAACATGAGCGCCACCAATGAACTTCACGACCTGGCCCAGCGTAAAGGGGTAAAATTACTGTTCGATGCTGCACATGCCTTTGCCTGCGGTACGAAACAGCGGGCCGTTGGCAGTTTTGGCGATGCCGAGGTGTTCAGCTTTCACGCAACCAAGTTTGTGCATGCTTTCGAAGGTGGTGCCATCGTCACCGATGATGGCGATTTGGCAGATCGCCTGCGCCTGATGACGAATTTCGGTTTCGCCGATGAGGATGAAGTCCTGCACCTGGGCACCAATGGCAAGATGAGTGAGCCTTCAGCGGCAATGGGGCTGACATCCCTGGAAGCCATGGACAGCATCATTGCGCATAACAAGCGCAACTATGCGGCTTATGATGTCGCACTGAAAGCGGTTCCCGGGGTCAGGCTTCAGTACAGAAGCATGGAAGATCCACATAATTATCACTACGTGGTTACCGAGATCGATGAATCCGTCACCGGCTTGAGCCGCGACGAACTGGTGGCCGCCTTGCGTCTGGAAAATGTCATAGCCAGGCGTTATTTCTATCCCGGCTGCCACCGCATGGAACCCTACTCGAGTCTGTTTCCACAGGCGCGGCATACCTTGCCGGTCACTGAGGAAATTTCCAGACGGGTCATCATTCTACCCACTGGTCAGACGGTGAATGAGGCCGACATCGGCAGGTTGGTCGGACGCATCGCGGCTATAGTTCGGCGTGCACGCGAAGTCAGGCAGGCACTGGCCGAGTGTGAAGATCGCCGGATACCGAGTTTTACCAGACGAGTTGAACACCCCGTCAACGCCGACGCGGAGGCCTAGCGTGCGACCCGCGGATCGTTGCCAGTGCTTGTCTGGACCTGAAAACTCCTTCGTCATGTGTCTCTACGGGCAGATCGGCGACCACAATACTGCGGGAAGAATCCCGGTACCATGAGTACGTCATTCCACATCGACCCGTCTTTATTACCCTCAGAGGATGATGTTCGTCGCTATGAAGAAACCGGCTACTACGTCACGAAAACGGTATTGCCGCACGATCTGCTGGATCGCTGCGCGGTAGCCATTGCCGAGCATCACCAGGGTCGGCGGGATCATAAACTGCCGAAAGCCCGGTACACCGACTGGAAACCAGGCGATGGTGACGGTGTTCGCAACAATGAGTTCTGCTCATTGCAGAACGATGGTGTGAAGGAGTTGGCGATGTTTCCGGTCATCGGAGCCATAGCCGCACGACTGGCCCGCAGCCCTTTGATCAGACTGTTCGATGATCAGGCGATCTACAAGCCGACTGACCAGGGCAGCAACTCAAACAGTACGGTGGGTTGGCACACCGACCACTCTTACTGGTCCACCTGCACCTCGAACAAAATGCTCACGGCGTGGATTCCGTTGCACGACACCAGTGTCGCCAATGGCACGCTGACCGTGGTCGAAGGCAGTCACTTGTGGCGGGAGTCAGAACATGTTCGTCAATTCAATAATGTAGACCTGGAAAGCCTGGGGCGCTGGATTGGCCGTGACATACCGGACTCTGCCATCAAGCCCATAGTGTTGAAAAAAGGCCAGTTCAGCTTCCATCACATGCGTGCTCTTCACGCCAGTGCCCCCAACATAGCACCGTATCCGCGTATTGCGCTGGCCGTGCACCTGCAGGACGAAGACAATCACTACCAACCATTCTCGTCAACTGACGGGCAGCCCATTGTGCTGGCGCATGACCAGCTGTGCCGACGCGATGAGAACGGTATGCCCGATTATTCAGATCCATGCGTGTTCCCGACATTGTGGTCCGAGCGTGCAGTGACAGCCTGATATGTCTGCTTCTACGACGGTGTTGCGGCCATCCGACCCGGCGTGGGACGAATGGCTGCAGCGGGTTCCGCACGACTTCTATTTCCGTGCCGGCTACCATGCCTTCGCTGAAAAGATGGGTGAGGGCAGAGCTTTCATGGTGGTTCACGGTACGAAGGACAGGTTTGTTGCATGGCCATACCTCGTTTGCTCTATAGATGATGATCATGTGGATGCCAATTCGGTCTATGGATATACCGGTCCGGTTGGCAAGGGGCTGGACGATGCAGGCTTCAGGCAGGAAGCCTGGGATGCTATTTGCAAGGTCTGGAAAGAGCAAAGGCTGGTAACAGTGTTCACCCGGTTTCATCCGATTCTGGAAAACAGTCATTTTTGTGATGGTCTGCAGAGCAATTTGGCAACTCCAGGGGGTGTTCGCTTTTCGGTTGGCAGGACTGTGTCCATCGATCTTCAGCTGGACCGGGAACAACGCCGCCGCAGCTACAAGAAGGTTTTGCGCCAGGAAATCCAGAGTGCTGAACGCGCAGGCCTGGTGCTGGAGCAAGATCACGATTGGAAATACCTGCGCCAACTCGGAGAATTGTATCGCTCGACCATGCAGCGGAACGAGGCTTCCGAGCGCTATCAGTTCTCCGATGACTACCTGGCCTCTTTGCGAGATGCGCTGGGTGATACAGGCCACCTGGCTGCCGTTCACATGGGCGGCGATCCGGCGGCCATTCTTTTATTTACCGTCTGCGGAGAGGTTGCCCAGGCACACCTTACTGGTGTCAATGCGAAATTTCAAAAGCTGTCACCGTTGAAGGTTCTGCTGGATGGCGTAGCGGACATTACCCGCTCCATGGGGGCCAGGTTATTTCATCTGGGAGCCGGACGCGGTGGATTCGAGGATTCCCTGTTCTCATTCAAGTGTCGTTTTTCGCCTATCCGGCACAGTTTCGAGCTGGGACGCTGGATCATCGATCAGCAGGCTCATGACGAGTTGCTGGAGACAGTGTCTGGCAACGGCCAACGCCTTGTCGGGTACTTTCCTGCCTATCGTGCGCCGATTAGTTGCGATGCACCGTAGATGACAACACGAGGATTGTCGGTGAAGCTTTCGGTATCAGTTGTCACGTTTCAGGAAATTGACTTTATCAGGCAATCGCTGGAGAGTGTGCTGCAGCAGAAAACAAGTTTCCCGTTCGAAGTCATCGTTGGCGATGATGCGTCCACGGACGGTTCACAGGATATATTGCGTGAGATCGCTGCACGACATCCCGACAAGGTGACGCTGTTGATTGCACCGGAAAACTACGGTGATTACGGTTTGTCCAATTTCATGTCAACCATTGACAACTGCACGGGTGAATACATTGCCTTTCTCGATGGCGACGATTATTTTTCCTGCGTTGACAAACTGCAGCGCCAGGTGGATTTTCTCGATGCGCACCCGGAGTGCAATATGTGCGCTCACCGTATCATGCATCTGCATGACGACGGCCGACGAGAGTTGTCCACTCTCCCGGCATCGTGCGCAGGCGATGATTCGGGAACTGTAGAATCCATTCATGACATTGGTGAATATCTCTTCGAGAATTTCTCGCCGAAGGCTGCCACGGTGGTGCGCCGGAGCGCAATCGACGACCTCCCTGACTGGTACCGAACCACGCGTATTGCCTCTGCGGACTGGGTGTTCAATGTACTGGCCAGTCGGAACGGCAAGATTGGCTATATCAACGATGTGATGGCAGTACATCGAAAGCGCGATGGTGGCCTGACCGCTTTTTACGGCGCCAGACGAATGTTGTCTGACAAATTGACCGCACTGGAAACTCTGAAGGAGTATCTTCCCGATCACCAGAAGGAAGTCGAGGCGGCGGCGCGGCGGGTACGCTGGAAACTGAGAGTGTCGCGACTGGGACCCTTGGTCTACAAGTACGTTCGTCGGGTCAACAAGACAAGAGCGTGACCGCAAGCTGACGTACGCCCGACTCCGGTGGTTGAGATGCGTCTGCTGAACGCGGACTCAGCCGGACTCAGTTGCCATTGGAGGTTCGTTTGTTAGTCGTATCCCTGCCATAGACCGCCAGGTTGCCGGATGTTGATCGGGACTTGTTCCGCTTCTCGCGATGACGGGTCAATCGTTCCCTACGATATTGGTCCAGCTGGCTTGCGCGTGGCCTGGATTCAGGCAGTCTGATGACGGCGGTGTCATCAACCACTGTCTTGCGGATATCAACGGGAATCTGCGGTGATGCCCGTGTTGCCAATGCCGGCTCTGCTTCGATTGCCTGTTGTGCCAGTGTCACCGCAGGCGCGACGGGTGTGACGGGCGCGACGGGTGTGACGGGTGTGACGGGCGCGACGGGTGTGACGGGTACAGACGACGAATCTGCGGTTACGTCGCTGTCAATGGTTTCCCAGTTGTCGGGAATCTCCAGGGCCTTGTTTTTCTGGCTGGCTCGATTGGTCATCCAGAGCCTGGTCACGACGGCGATAGTGAACAGCGTCCATATAGCCGTGCAGACCACCATGAACCCCGGCTGTGACTTCCAGTTAAGGACACTGAAAATCACCAGCGAAATGGCGAGTAGATACCCGAAGATACTCAATACTTCGTACAGGCTACGGCGCTGAACGATTCCGGCGTTGCGCAGAATAGCGCGATGTATCGATACAGCACAGGTCAGATCGATGACGCAGAGCGTTGCCAGTGCCGCAATATCGTTGATGTTGAAGTAGATGTTGGCATTACCACAGGTTAACTGGGGTTAGTTTACCTGCGCCTGTGGCATCTTGTTTGCCATTCGATTCACATCCCGGGAAGCTCCACTTCACATAATCATCAATTGTGAACGCTCACTGGTACTCGATCACCAGTCGAGCAGCCGAATCTGCATCGCCATCGAAGGATTCTGCCGTGCGAACGCCATTACCCTCGACGAGGATGCTGAGTGCATTGCCGCTGGTCCAGCCCGGCTGGTCAACTATTTCCTGAATGAGCCCAGCCAGGTCTGGCGTTTGTTGAGGCGCACCGCTCTGACCCCTGACCGTCCACGCAGGCGGTGACCAGGGGACCGAGGCCAGAGTCAGCGAGCGCGATGAGAGGTTGCGCATCTCATCGGCAAATGGCGCCGAGTTGTCAGTGATTTCAGCCTGGACAATCAAATCGGTGGGCGCAGAATCCACCTCATCCACGGTGAACTGGACATGAGCAGCGGTGATGATGGCGCCATTGGGTACTGGAACCGCCTGAAACCGCATGCCGACAATCTGGTTGGACTTGTCAAAAGTCATCTCGAGGTCGCTACTGACGAGGTCCGGGCCACCGTCGGCAAACTCTTCCATATCATCATTACCATTGATGATTGGGATCGTGACGCTGTTGCTGGCGACAAAATCAACCACGGTCACCACGACCTCGTCTGTGGATAAGAGTTCACCATCATAGGCACTGAGTTCAAATGTGTAGACACCTGGCTCCGAGTAACTGACCACGGTGCTGACATTGTCGTCATCCTGCACGACGGCCGTGCCGGGGCCTGAAACCTGGGTCCATTCGATGATGAGCGGAACGCCGGCATCGGGCAATCCATCATCGTCGACGAAACCATTCAGGGCCATTACCTCGCCGATATCGATGACCTGATCGTCACCCGCCATTACCACCGGTGCCTGATTCTGTGGTGTCGGTTCGACGGTGACAGTGACCGTGTCCTGACCGGACAGCTGCCCGTCGCTGACGGTGTGAATCAAATCGTAAGTACCCACCACATTGAAACTGGCGGAGGTAGACGGGCTGTCGGGATCACCAAACGTGACGCCTCCCGGTCCATTGCCCACGGACCACTGGTGAGTCAGGAAGCCGGGTTCAACCGGGAGACCATCATCGTCGGCTGTAGCATTGAGGTAAGCGGTATCTGAGAGCTGAATGACGGGTATGTCCACAGAGGCTGACACTGAAGGTGCGCTATTGCTCTGCGTGTAAGTGACAGTCAGTAGTGGTGCGCCGTTCGCGTCGCCGTCGAATGCCTCGGCTGTACGCGTTCCATCACCCTCGAACACAAATACCATCGAGTTGCCAGGTACCCAGTTTTCACGCGTTACAATCTGCTGGACCA
>JABDKN010000182.1 GCA_013002205.1 Granulosicoccus sp. | reverse complement strand
CCGCTACGCCTACCAAATAATCCGACGATACTGTATAGCTGGCCAATGACTGATGTAACTATCGCCCCAGATCTTCTCCGACTGGCGAAGCTTTACGGCATCAACCAATCGTATTGGGACGCAGGTGGTACACACCATCTGCTGTCGGAGCGCACTCTGCGGGAATTGCTGGTCAGCTTCGGTGTACTGAGTTCGATAGATGACTCGGATTTAACTATCGGGAAAGTGGTGCATGCCGAGCGGCAAAACCTGTGGCGTACAGGGTTGCCACCGGTGGCGGTAATGCGCGAGACGGAGCCGCTGTTCGTCGAACTGATCATTCCCGTAGACCAGATAGCCATGGAATGGCGCTGGAGAGTGAAAACCGAGGATGGTGAAAGTATCGATGACACCTTCACCCCGGCGCAGTTACCGACTGCCGGCGACCCTCATGATGTGGAAGGCTGGGCAAATGCCCATCGAACCACGATGGATGATCGGGAATTGGCGCGTTTCCGCCTGGCATTGCCTCAATTTAATTGTGGATATCATGTGCTGAGCCTCGAACTCGCAGACGGCGCCACCGATCCGGAGCGTGAGATGCGGCTTTCAACTCGACTCATCATTGCACCGGCTCGTTGCTACCTGCCCACACAGGATGGCAGCCCTGACTTTGAACATCGAATCTGGGGAATTGCCGTCCAGTTATATGCGGTACGTTCCGGACGTAACTGGGGTATCGGTGACTTCACTGACCTGTTCAATACGATTGAATTGGCGGCGGATCTCGGTGCCGATGTGGTGGGCATCAATCCACTGCACGCCTTGTTTCTGCATCAGCCTGAACGAGCAAGCCCATACGGTCCTTCGAGCCGCCTTTTTCTGAACCCCTTCTACATTGATGTCGAACAGCTTGATGATTTTAATTCCTTGTCGAAGTCTGACCAGTCGAATTCCATATTACCTGCAATCTCGACGCTCAACACCTTGCGTAGTACAGAGTTCGTCGACTACAGCGCCATGGCCAGAGCAAAGCTGCCAGTTCTCGAAGACTTGTTTGATATTTTCACCCTGAATCACCTGGCCACCAACTCCAATCGTGCACAGACATTTCGCCGATTCCTTACGCAACAGGGTAGTTCATTGCAGAAATTTGCGCTGTTCGAAGCGTTGCGAGAAACTCAGGTCAATGCGTTGGACAACGCAGCTGATGACTGGCATCAATGGCCCAAATCACTACGCCACCCTGACTCGGATGCCGTCATCGACTTCGCCGAACACAATGCTCAACGTATCCAGTTCCACTGCTGGCTACAGTGGCTGGCGCATGAACAACTGAACAGAGCGGCAACGGAAGCCTCAGTAAGGGGAATGAAGGTTGGTTTATACCGCGACCTGGCCGTCGGTGTCGCCTCCGGCGGTAGTGACACCTGGGCCAATCAAGAACTATTTGCCGATAACGTACAGGTGGGGGCTCCGCCGGACGAATTCAGTGCTGGCGGCCAGAACTGGGCTTTACCAGCGTTGAATCCCCGAGCACTTCGCGATGCTGGATACTCGCTGTTGGTAGATATCCTTCGCAGGAACATGAGCGCGGCCGGTGCGCTGCGTATCGACCATGTGATGGGATTGATGCGCATCTTCTGTATTCCTGCGGGTGAAAAGCCCAGTGAGGGTGCCTATGTCGACTACCCTATCGACGATCTTCTCGCAATCGTCGCACTGGAGAGCCAACGACAGGCGTGTATCGTGATTGGTGAGGATCTTGGCACGGTTCCCAACGGGCTCCGGGAAAAACTGCATAATTCCGGCGTGCTGTCTTATCGCTTGATGTACTTTGAAAAACATTATGATGGCGATCACAGTTTTCGCCGGCCCGACGAGTATCCGGCGCAAGCACTGGTTGGAGCCAATACGCACGATCTACCCACATTACGTAGCTACTGGAGTGGTTCCGACCTTGAACTTCGAGATTCGCTGCACCTGTTCCCCGGCGATGACATGCTGGTTCAACTGTTGAAGCAACGAGCTTTTGATCGAGATCGGCTGCTGAACGCACTCATCAACGAATCTCTGTTGTCGCAAGAAGCGGCTGAGGCATACCGGGCGTCCCGGAACATCGATATCCAACTGATCAGGCAAATACACCTGTATCTGGCACGCTCGCGCTCGCTGATGCTGATTGCCAACCTGGAAGACCTGCTGGGGCAGGAAGAACAGATCAACTTGCCGGGAACCGACCGTGACGTCTACCCGAACTGGCGTCGCAAGCTACCTATCGCTCTGGAGGAATGGTTGCAGCACGAGCCGCTGTGCGATTGCACTGCTGCCATCAGTCATGAACGCTCGTCATAGTATTTCATCATATGACAGACCCTCCGGACTGACACTGCCGATTTCAACCCTGTAATTGTCTTGGTCTTCAGTCTGGTGCAGGTTGAATCAAATTCGGGAGACCTGGTGAATCGGACGAAACTTTGAGCCATGTCAATACCTTACTTGTGATCAATATTATGCTTCACAATCCTACTGGCAATCTGGACACATGCTCATGCGAACCCTATCCAGATTTATTACTGCACTCTTACTCATGAGCGTATCGTCTCAGGGGTTCTCTCAACAGGCAGGGGCATATATGCATGACCACATGTGGGCTTCAGGCGGGTGGTTTCTGGGACCGATTCTGATGTTATTGCTGCTGGCTGCAGTTGTAGCAATCGTGTTGTATTTCTTCAATCAGGCGGGCGGCTCCCTTCAAAATAGACAATCACCACAGGTACAACCAAAGGACAACCCAGTGGACATCCTCAAAATTCGGTACGCCAAGGGAGAAATTGACCACGAGGAGTTTGAAACGAGGCGTAAAGCACTGGAAAACTAAGTACAGACTAGCGCATGGTCTCCGAGGTAACGATCCTGGCATCAGGATCGAATGCCAACCACGCAAATGCAAAGTGAACGCCCTGATCAACCTGGCTTAATTGCATCCCTTTAAGCTCCCCGGAGATACTCCGTCCGAAGGGATTCCAACGACTGCGGGTCTGGCTGTCGACCACATGACCATCTTGAAGCAGGAACGTCAGGGTGCGATCGTTCAATCGAGCATCAAAAGCCGCTGCAGAAGGCACCTGGCGCGAATCGGCAATGGTCGAGTCATCCAGAGCCGAAGCAGCGGCCGTTGCGGCCAATACCACCACCGGAGTCGAGTTTATCGTCAGATTCAGGATGGGTGAATCAATCAGCTTACTGAGAGGAACCAGGTGAGTTTTGCCTTTTTCGCCCAGACTCAGGACACGCTCCATGGCTGGCAATCGCGGATCGATGACGCCGTCATACAGAAACGGGTTATTATCGATTGCATCGTAGCCGCGATAGGGATTGTTGCCATATGGCCTGGCATAGCCGGTATCGCGTGAGAGCACTTCCCCTTCCGGAAAGGCATCGGCAAACGCCTGAAAGCTGATGATCTGGGAGTTGACTCGTTCCAGAGCAACACCGGTGTATTCACCTATGATGCCGACGCCTGTGAACTGCTGCCACCAGCTCTCCGTCTGCCTGTCGTACATGATCAGGTCACTGTTGCGAAGTCGACCGGTAGTGCCAAAGTCCAGCACTCGTTCACTGCTGCTTACCGCCATGTCAATTGCAGTGCGGCTATCATCTGGAGTCGGCACGGTACGCTTGAAAACGATGGATGCATTGCACAGCGGACAGAAGGTCACTGCCAGCGCCTCCTTGCCAAACATATCATTGACAATCTCGTGATACATCAGAATCTGCAACGGATACGCGCGAGCTTTGTCACCCTGTTGCACAGCAATGACCGGTTCCTGTCCCCTCAACCATTCCCTCGCAGCGCCGACGCTTGAATATTTCGGGTCGTCGATCGCCGGAATGCCGTCACGTGGTGGGCCACCGGATAGAATCTCACCCATAGCTACTGATGACTGTTTGTAATCAGTCAGTGGAAACTCACCCTGGGGAAACTGCCGCACCTGCGAGCGGGCATCGCCCACCGTGATGAAGGTGCTGATACCCACGCAGAAAAGCATGACAAGAATTCGTTGGACTTGCTGCATACCGAAGATCCCTGAATTACACACGTGTTCCGTGCCTGTCAGCTGGTATGAGTGCATCGTGTCCACGATGTTCCCTGAGGTTACCGTGTCCATCCACGGCGGGAACCTTTCGCTCATGCAGAGGTCTTAAGCATGCTGCTTTTAGGCATCCCGATAGCGTCTCATGCAAGCGCCCATGTACACACACAGGCCCCTCGGACAATCCAGCCCCCGACCAGCACCAGGGGTCTATTCACCGTCAACGGTCGACGTACCAGTGGCGGGGTTGATGGGATGCCTGTTGCTTATTTTCTCAGCGTTGCACAACATCGTATTGGCACAATCGACATCACCGGATATTGCCATGGACCCTGATTCCGTTCTGGCCCGCGAACTACGCAATGCCGTCGAGGCAATGGAGGACGGCTATATACCCCGCACTGATCACTTTCTGGACAATGGTCAACCAAAGTACGTCAATCGCCTGATACTGGAACACTCACCGTACCTGCTGCAACATGCGCACAACCCGGTCAACTGGTACCCCTGGGGTGATGAAGCCTTCGAGACGGCTACTCGTCAGAATAAACCTGTGTTTCTGTCGATCGGTTACGCCACCTGCCACTGGTGTCACGTAATGGAGCGGGAAAGCTTTGAAGACGAGGCAATCGCTGCGTTGATGAACGCCTCATTCATCGCCATAAAAGTTGATAGGGAACAACTGCCGGATGTGGATTCCTGGTACATGAAAGCTGTCATGATGATGACAGGCAACGGTGGCTGGCCGATGTCGAGCTTTCTGGACACCGAAGGTCGCACTTTTTTTGGAGGAACCTACTTCCAACCAGATCAATTCATGCATGTGCTGGAGCGTATCAGCACTTTATGGCGTAACGATCAGTCCGTCCTGCTGGATCAGGCAACATTGCTGGCCGATGCCATGAAGCAGGCGAACGAGCTGTCATCATCGCCAAGGGAGGTAGGAGAAGCGCTGATACACGAAGCCGCGTCAACCGCATTGAGCCAATACGATGACTTCCAGGGTGGCTTCAGCCGTGCCCCAAAATTTCCCCGGGAATCACTGCTGCACTTCCTGCTGGATCAAGCAGAACGCACCGGGGACACCGACACATTGGAGGCCGTCAATTTCAGTTTACAGCGTATGGCTGCCGGTGGCATTCACGATCAGATCGGCGGCGGTTTTCACCGCTATGCGGTTGATGATGACTGGCTGGTTCCCCACTTCGAGAAGATGCTCTATAACCAGGGCAGCCTGGCCCGCAACTACTCACAGGCCTATCGTCTGACGGGTGACAAGGAACACTTACGCACCGCGAGACGCATTCTGGATTATGTACTGCGTGACATGCGCTCGGAGGACGGACTCTTCTATTCAGCCACCGATGCCGACTCAGACGGCGGCGAAGGGCGGTTTTTTACCTGGTTACCTGAAGAGCTTGTTGGAGTTCTTGGACAGAATGAGGCTGAACTGGCACAACGTCTCTGGGGTGTGACTGAGTCAGGTCATCTGGAGGGTCGCAGCATCCTGCATCAGCCGGTTGCCATCGACGAACTGGCAGTCAGTCTCGGTATGGATGTGGCCAGATTGTCCGCCGAGCGTGATCGACTCGCGGATAAACTGTTCGCTCATCGTCAGACGCGAATACCACCGCTGCGTGATGAGAAAATCATCACTGCCTGGAATAGCTTGATGATTACAGCCCTGGCCGAGAGTTCAGAAACGATGGGTGATGCGCGCTACAAAGATGCAGCCATCCAAGCTGCAGACACCCTGTGGAAAAGCGCTCGACCTGACGCGAATACATTGTGGCGAACCCGGTTCAACGGCAAACTCACTATCGAAGGACGCCAGTCCGACTACGCCTACTTTGCTGAAGCACTACTAATGCTATATGACATTACCGGATCACCTGTGTGGCTGGAACGTAGCGAGGAGCTCACGGCAGCCATGCTGGAACATTTCTGGGATCGGGACTCCGGAGGATTTTTCATGACACGGGCAGACTCATCCTCTACCGCACTGGTCATCCGTCAAAAGGATTTGTTCGACGCCTCGATGTCCACCGGCAACGCCGTTGCCATGCGAGTACTGTCACGGCTGTTCAAACGCACCGGCGACACCCGGTACAGTGATTTTTCTGAAAGTTTGATTGCGTTTTTTGCCGATTCGCTTCACCGGCAGAGTCATGGTCATTACTACCTGTTGACGGGCGTCAGTGACTACCTGCTCGGCGAAACCGGAACTCGTCAATTCGGTGCACAGGGTGTCGTCAAAGCATCGACCGTCAGAGTAGATGATGGGTCGCTGGCCGTGCTCCTCGACATTGCACCGGGATGGCACATCAATTCAAACGAACCGTATCAGGACTACCTGATTCCTACCACCTTGCGCGCCATCGACGGCACGTTCGCATCAATCACCTACCCTGCAGCAATCGATCGACAACTCGGGTTTCAGCGTGCCCAGCTCTCTCTCTACCAGGGCTCAGTGGTGCTAAGGGCCATTACAGCTTCACCCGATGTACGTCAGTTGCAGATTCAACTGCAAGCCTGCAGTGATGAGGTCTGCCTGCCCCCTGAATCACTAACGCTGACAGTACCGCGCTAGCCTGTACCAGCCTCGACGGGACAATGATGGCCCTCAGACAATCGCCAGCATTACGCCGCTCAGGACTGCTGGAAAACACGATAATGCAGCTTACATTGTAATTTCTTCAAATCGGCGATACCGAGGGAACCAGACTGGTTTACTGGTCACCGGGCATGACCGGTAAGCGGACAATCCACTGGCTCTGGAAATCCGTGGTCAGCAGGGTGTTCGCCAATCGAAATGCCTCACAGCGAACTGGCATCAACAAAAACCGGAACAGACAGTGCCGGAGTTGACTCTCTCGAAAACGGAATGGTGGCAGCGTGATGAAATGAGTACCACAAAATCAAAGTGGCTCAAACGTGCCACCCGCGTACTGGCTGCCGTTGGCGCTTTGTGGCTGAGCTGGACCCTGTACGCACTGATCGCCCCCGAAGCAGAGGACAAAGTACCCGAGTCGATTTCGGTCGACCATCTGTCGCCCGATCCGACACTCACTGCCCAGCCTCGGTCGGATCTGCTGAAATTACTTGAATCCGTTTTGCATAGCCCGGTCACATCAGGCAACAAAGTGACGCCACTGATCAATGGTAATCAGATTTTTCCGGCGATGATCGATGCTATCGATCGGGCGGAACACGCCGTCTACCTGTTGACATACGTTTACTGGTCCGGGCAGATTGCAGACGAGTTTGCCACGGCGCTTGGCAAGGCCGTGCAGCGAGGCGTGAAAGTGCGACTGATTCTGGACGCTTACGGTGCTCGAAAGATTCCGGACGTGCTCCTCCAGAGGATGGAGGCCGACGGCATCATCGTAGCGTGGTTTCATCCATTCGAGTTGTACAACGTCAGGCACTTCAATTTGAGAACGCATCGAAAAGTGATGGTGGTGGATGGTACCGTCGCGTTTACCGGGGGTGTTGGTATAGCTGACGAGTGGCAGGGCGATGCGCGTGACTCAAGCGAATGGCGTGATGATCATTTTCGAATAGAAGGTCCAGCAGTCGATCTGCTAACCGGATCATTCATCGAAAACTGGTTGAACGCGACTGGCGAGTTGCTGAATGTGGAGGTTTATAAGATCGCCCAGCGGAAGACGAGTGACAGGGCGCAATCGGACAATACGCAAGCTGACGACAAGAGTACTCGACTGTTGGTTTTATCGACCTCTCCCAGGGGAGATATGTCGCCAATTTCGTTCTCCTATTGGACTGCATTGCAGCTTGCGACCAAATCAGTGAATATTGCCACACCCTACTTCGTACCTGACGCCAACCTTGCCAAAGCGCTGATGGAAACTGCCGAACGGGGTGTCATCGTCAATCTGCTTCTGCCAGGGGACATCAACGACAGTACACTGGTCCGATACGCCAGCTTTGCTTTCTACGACAACCTGATCAATTCAGGTGTCGCAGTCTACGAGTACCAGAGAACGATGATGCACACGAAATCCATTGTGGTCGATGAGCGTTGGAGTCTGTTTGGCTCGCCCAATTTCGACAACCGCTCATTCGAATTGAATGACGAGATTCTGGTGGTGGCGGACGACGCCTCTCTGGCCGCTCGACTGAACGAAAGTTTCATGGCCGATATCAGTCATTCCAGGCAAATTCGGTTGGAACAGACGGATTTTCGCTACTGGGTACGCCAGGTACTTGCGCATCTGGCGTTATTTCTGCGCGAGCAAATATGACAGTGTCAGAGACTAATCGGTTTATCAGCCAGTATCGTAGAAACTCTCATGCGAACTGCTGCCCTAATTTTCCCCCATCAGCTCTTCCACCAGCATCCGGTCCTGGGTCATGACCTCGACACGATCTACCTGGTTGAGGAGCCACTCTTTTTCGGTGATGATCATTACCCCCTGACTTTCCACCGCCAGAAACTTGCGTATCATCTGGCGACTCTTGACGCCTATGAGAAAACCCTGGCGAAACGGTATGATGTGCAGCGTGTCAGGTGCACTGGCAAGTCCACGTTGCTGGAGTCGCTGACGCAGCGTCTGGCCAGTGAAGGCGTCGAGTGTCTCTGTGTGGTTGATGTTCACGATTTCGAATTGCACAAACGCCTGACCGAATCCTGTGTCAAGGCGAACATCGTACTGGAGACCCTGCCAACGCCTGCCTTTCTCAATACACCGGATGAAAACCGTGCATATCGAGGTGAGCGCAAGCGCTGGTTCATGGCTGACTTCTATCAGTGGCAGCGACGTCGACTTGAGGTGTTGATGGATGGGGACGAACCAGCCGGAGGGCAATGGAGTTTTGACGAGGACAATCGCAGGAAAATGCCTGCTTCTGAGATAGATCAGGTAAAACCATTGCCGATCAAGCATCGAACGAAGCGGATACGAGTGGCCTGTAACCGGGCAAGCGAGCGGTTTCCTGACGCACGTGGTCGCCTGGATGACTGGCTGTATCCCACGACTCACCAGGGAGCGGCACGCTGGCTGGAGCGATTCTGCGAGGAGCGTTTTTCGAAATTTGGTCCCTACGAAGATGCCATGGTTGACGGTCAGGGGTTCCTGTATCACTCCGTGCTGACACCGATGCTCAATATCGGCTTACTGACACCGCAGCAGATACTGAACAGCACGCTTGATGCACAACAGGAATTTAATATTCCGCTGAACAGTGTAGAGGGATTCGTGCGACAGCTCATTGGCTGGCGAGAATTCATGCGCGCAACCTACGACGATCTGGGTGTTGCCATGCGGACATCAAACCACTGGCAACACCACACTGCACTTCCGGAGGGATTCTATACGGCAGAAACTGGAATTGCACCCATCGATGACTGTATTGGACGCGTACTCGATACCGGCTACTGTCATCATATTGAACGACTGATGTTGCTCGGTGGCTTCATGTTCCTGTGTGAGATCAAACCTGATGACATTTATTGCTGGTTCATGGAGATGTTCATCGATGCCTACGACTGGGTCATGGTGCCAAACGTATACGGCATGAGTCAGCACGCGGATGGCGGATCCATTACCACCAAGCCGTACTTCTCCGGATCGAATTACGTGCTGAAAATGAGCAATTACAAGCGTGGAGACTGGTGCGATACTTGGGATGGCCTTTACTGGCGCTGGATCTGGAAGAATCGCAAACTGCTTTCCGGGAATCCACGCTGGGCGATGATGTGTCGAATGGTCGAGAAGATGGACAGCGACAAGCGACGAGCACACCTGAAACGCGCGGAAGCCTATCTCGAATCGATGTAGTCGTTTTCGGTTTCAGAATGCCTGCCGATGGTTACACTGACCCGGACCTTGTACCCACTGCCAGGCAGGCTTTCAATCACGTCTTTCCCGGCATCCCGAAAATATCCAGCAAGTCGGCGCGCTCAACCGGTTTGACAAGGTGCCTGTCAAAACCGACTTCGGCAGTCATTTCGCGGTCCTTCTCCTGCCCGTAGCCGGTCAAGGCAATCAGCTTGATACTCGCCAGCGCTGGCTCAGCGCGTACAGTCCGGGCAATATCGTAGCCACTGATGCCCGGCAGACCAATATCCACCAAGGCCACTTCCGGGCGATCGTCCCTCATCATCGCCAGGGCCTCCTCACCATCTGCGGCGGAGCTTACACTGTGTCCCCAGCGCTCCAGAAGGCGGCATAGTCCGTGACGAGCACCTGCATTGTCCTCGACGACCATCACTTTACAGGCGCGCGCCGGTTCAGCCTTTTTCCGATGCTCAGTCTCGCTCTTCTGGACTGCGCGCCCGCGCGGCAGTCGAAGCTTGAATTCACTGCCATGTCCGACTCCTTCGCTATGGGCGGAAATTGATCCTCCGTGCATCTCTGCAAACTGTCGTACCAGTGCCAGCCCGAGTCCAAGTCCGCTGTCAACGCGTCCCAGGGATTCCTCAGACTGCACGAACGGGGTGAAAATCTCCGGCAGCAGACTGGCATCGATACCACGTCCACTGTCTCGAACCGATAGGCAGAGTTCCTGGTCATCGCCGGAGAGTTCAACCGTGATTTCGTCGGCATCTTCAGAGTACTTCACTGCATTGCCCAGAAGATTGTGTACCGTCTGCTGCAATCGCGCCTGATCTCCGTCTACCCATAGATCGTCCTGCACACAGGAATATCTGAGCTTCCTGTGCGGAGCCGATACCTGAAAGGACGTGACCAGCTCGCTCATCATGCTGGACAGATTGAGCGGTGCCATCTGCAGGCTCAGTTTACCGGTATTGAGTCGTGTGAGGTCGAGCAAGTCATCGAGAATTCGCTTCAGCATGCCGGTGTTATTGACGATGATCGACTGCAACTCAGATCGCTGATGATCGTGCTCATCAATCTCCTCCAGTGCATAGGCGGCATTGACCGCGGCTGACAAGGGGTTACGCAATTCATGGCTGAGGATGGCCAGGAAATGGTCCTTCGCCCTGCTCTCAGCCTCGGCGCGTTCGCGCTGCTCGTGCTCCTGCTGATACATGATCGATAGATTTTCCAGCGTCCGGTAACGCTCAATGGTTATTCCCGCTATAAGCGCGCTGTTCTCGATAAGTCGTAGTTCGCTTTCTGTCGGTTCACGCTGCGCACGGTAATACAGTGCCAGAGTGCCCTGGACGCCACCGTCCGATCCCAGGATGGGAGTCGACCAGCACGCCTGAAGCCCCTCCTGCAGGGCAATTTCGCGGAAATCGTTCCAACGAGAATCAGTAGCAATGTCCGCGGCGACAACCGTCTCCTTTGTCCAGGCGGCAGTACCACAGCTTCCGACCAGCGGCCCGATGTGAACGCCATCGATGGCATCGATATAGCGATGGGAAAGATTGGGCGCAGCAGCGTGGCGCAGCCGATTTTCCTTATCCAGCAATAGGATCGACATCAGCATCCCATCGGTATGTTCTTCAACCACCAGGGCCAGTACCTCGAGGGCTGCTTCGAGCGGTTTGCCGTTGACGATCATTTCCAGTATGCGCTTTTCCGCCTCGAGCAGTGCTTCGGCCTGCCGCCGCGATCGTATCTCACGCGTAAGCTGATCAATCGTCGTGTTCAAGGTGGTGAATCGGGCGCGTGCTGAGTTTGCAGAAGGTTCCGCAGCCCAAAGTACGATATGTCCGCCAGCGCGCTCGAGGGAATCCATGTCGACACGCGAACCGGAAACCGCGTACTGCACCATCTCGCCATTATTGCGCTGAATCGTAATGCGTCCTGGCATTGGCTGATAGCTGCCTGCACAGATTCCCAGGTAACGCCGCAGTGCATCATCGGGGCTGGATGATTTTGCAAACAGCGATATCCCCTGCATATCGCCGTCCACCTCAAGCAGTGTCCGCCCGTGTTTATTGGCTGCTACGAGTTGCCCATCGAGGTCGACCAGAAGCAAGGCACCTGGCAGCCGATTGGCGATTTTCCAGAAATCTGTCTCAGCAGGCGACATACTCGCGTCCTGGCGCATCTTCCGACCCCGCAGTACGCAAATGTACGATGATTAAGCATCCGTCGTGCCCTTCGGCAATGGTTTCCTTCAGTTCCACTTTGGCGTAGCCGAGATTCTGCGCCGCGATGTGTCCGAACACATTGGACGTCATCATGCACATGGACTTGCGCCCGATGACCTTATCACCAAAGGGGCAATGGCCGTTCCGCAGTACTATCCTGTCGGCGGTTTCCTCGACGATATGAAAGGTGCCGTTGATTCGGCGCTTCAGATCGACGAGTACTTCGGCAACCTGGGTTTTATCCAGTTTGTCCACACTCAACGCACGACGATAGGCTTGATTGATATTGGATCCGATGGTCTGTCCGACTACGCTGATATAGCCCGAGGCCTCTTCGATACCCACCACATCTTCCAGGGTTCCAGCCAATTCGCGTATCAGGTCACGCATGAACAGATCGCGGGACAGGGAGATGTCTGCCAGCGCAACCTGGCCAGAGGCTGCAGTAGTCGAACTGGAAAACGAGGTGTCTTTATTCATGACCTCTCCAAGTGTCTGGACGGTTTACCATGCCCGAGTGTACCGCAGAAGCACTCAGCGGGCCAGATCGAGAAGACACCGTTTGGGCAATGGACTCATAGTATTGGTCACCGACACAAATCTCCGGCATCTGTACAGCGCCAGGCAGATGATGATACCGGTTGACACCGCAGCCGGAAGTTCAATTCCGCTCCACGGGTGTATCTGCCAGATGGTCGATGATCGTTTGCAACAGCACATCTCGTGGAAACTGATTGTGGTTGACGAAAAAACCGGCAATCCTGGGAAATCGTTCAGCAATCGGCAGGGCAATTGCCCAGTGATCAGCATTGACAATGGCAAGCACCTCTCCTGCCGGCAGCACCGCGTCATGATCGATAACCTGACTGTCATTGTTCACGTCGATGTGCGACAGTTTCTGATAAGCGGATATCAACACTCGTGACACCCGAGCCGCTTCAGGCAGTGCGATAATGGAGGCGAATCGAATGTCCTCGGCTAGTTCATGGTTTGCAAAAAACCTGCGTCGAGCCTGCCGGGTCAAGTCCGCAATTGCCCGTCCATCGCCAATGGCTTCTCCAGGCAGGGGCAGGTATCTGAGTGCGTTGTTCATCCAGGCGGGAATACCTTCCGCAAGCGGTGTGCCATGTACAACGCCAGCATAGCTGACCAACGAGGTCACCGCTGCACTTGCGTCCGCATAGGACCCCAGCATAGTCAATGAGTCCGCACAGCCTTTGGAATAGCCGATGAGGTTAACCGGCAATCCCGTTCTGTCTGATGCCGCCAGTACATGTTCACGTAAGAGGCGTGCATTGTGCTCACAACCGGCACGCCCGCTGACCCAGGCG
>JABDKN010000128.1 GCA_013002205.1 Granulosicoccus sp. | reverse complement strand
GGTCGGCAAGCAGGCCGGCAAGCAGGCCGGCAAGCAGGCCGGCAAGAAGGTCGGCAAGAAGGGCGGCAAGCAGGCCGGCAAGAAAGTCGGCAAGAAAGTCGGCAAGAAGGCCGGCAAGCAGGCCGGCAAGAAAGCAGTCAGGAAGCGTGGCAAGAAGGTTGGCAGGAATACCGGGGAGAACAGGGCAGACGGATCAGCCAGCGCTGCTGAAGTGAGCAAGAAGCGCAGGTCTGGCAGGTCTTGAGCGACGGGCCCACATAGTGAGCCGCCTGTATGTGGGCGGCTTACACAGCGTCAAGGCTGCGTTGAAAAATTCCGCCAGTGAAATCGAGTGTCTGTTCGTGCACAGGGGCCGTCGCGATACACGATTGCGTGACCTGCAGATACTAGCCGGTAAGCATGCCATCGACACTCGGGAAGTGTCTCGAGCCGAATTGAATGAATTGGTTCCGGATATTCAGCATCAGGGCGTGGTAGCCCTGTTGCGCGTGGTGTCTTCGGGTATCAGAGAGGATTTGCTTGATTTCGTCCGTCAGCGAATGGCCGATGACTCCAGGGACAGTCTGCTACTGCTGGTGCTCGACGAAGTGCAGGATCCGCACAATCTGGGCGCCTGCCTGCGCAGCGCGGACGCTGCCGGGGTGGATGCCGTTGTAGTGCCGTCAAATAACAGTGTGGGACTGACGCCGGTGGTGCGCAAGGTGGCCTCGGGAGCAGCGGAAACGGTTCCATTGTTCCAGGTCACCAATCTCCAGCGGACACTGGGAGCCCTGCAAACTGCCGGTGTCTGGGTATTCGGTGCCGCCGGCGAGGCGGAAAACAGTCTGTTTCAGCTCGATCTGACGGGACCCGTAGCGATCGTGATGGGTGCAGAGGGACGCGGTTTACGGCGATTGACTCGCGAACGGTGTGACCAGTTGTTCAGATTGCCCATGAAGGGTACGGTTTCCAGTCTCAATGTGGCAGTAGCAGCCGGCATCAGTCTGTACGAGGTTGTCAGACAGCGCATTTGACCGATGCAGGTGGTTGTATCCGGGCGAGAATCCGGATAGACTTGATAGGCTTTGTCAACCGGCAAGGTCAACTTCCTCGTCCAGGTATGCGCAGAGATTGCGTTGTGCCGGGCGGTATCCCACAGGGAGCAACAATGCGTCATTACGAAATAGTGTTTCTGGTCCATCCTGACCAGAGCGAGCAGGTGCCTGCGATGATCGAACGCTACCGGGGCATCATCGAGTCACAGGACGGTGTCATTCATCGTCAGGAAGACTGGGGTCGTCGCCAGCTTGCCTACCCGATCAACAAGATCTACAAAGCCCATTACACACTCATGAACATCGAGTGCAGTCAACAGGCTCTTGATGAACTAACCAGTGCATTCAAATTCAATGATGCAGTCATTCGTCACATGGTGCTGCTGCGCGACGGTCCGATCTCCGAAGCATCTCACCTGATCAAGAAGGACGAATCTCGTGGCGACGAAGAACGCCGTGCGCGTTCGAGCGACGATGATTCGACCAGCGACAGCGAGGAAGATGAGACCGCTGACGACAACGCAGCTACTGCCAACTGATTTCGCCTGGAGAATTTGCCATGTCACGTTATTTTCGCCGTCGTAAGTACTGCCGTTTCACCGCTGAAGGTATCTCGGATATCGATTACAAGGATCTGGAGCTGCTCAAGGGCTTTGTGACCGAGACCGGCAAGATCGTACCCAGCCGTATCACTGGTACGAAGGCGCGCTACCAGCGTCAGCTGGCAACGGCAATCAAGCGTGCGCGTTACGTTGCGCTGCTGCCATACACGGATCAGCATTGAGTCGCGTAGTCTGATACGAGCCAGCCTGGCAGTATCGAACTCGCGGTGTTCGCGCCCTTTACCGCCTGCAGAACATCAGGCGAGCCACACCGTCTGATCAGTCAGGTCCGGGGCAAGTGTCCACTATGTGTATCCACTGGAGTAACTGCAATTGATCGGCCTTGCGCGTATTGCTGAACGCGGACCTTTGATTGCCGCGGTTCTGGCGGCGATACTGTTGCTGTCGGCGTTATGGTTGCCTGCACTCATGCAGGCAGGCGGATCGCCATTCATGCTGATACTGGCCAGTTTCGCCTCCATGCTTTGCCTGATTGCCAGTGCAGCGGTAGTGGCCTTCGTGGCACTTCGGCACGGTGAAATGTCGGCACTCCGGGTGGTTGGTGCTTGTTTGATCCTGTTGATTGTCGTGTCGATTGTGCTGTATCAATCCCCGGTTCACGTGCCACTCATTGCCACCGTGTTCTGGTTGCCGGCAATCGTGGCGGCCCTGGTGCTGGCTCGCACTGTCAAGCTTGACTATGCGGTGTTGGCGATTGCCGTTTGCGGTGTCATTGCGGTCAGTGGCCTGACGGTGGTGACCGGCGATACCACGGAATTCTGGCGATCACAGTTCACTGCCAGCAGTGCAGTAGCAATGGAACAGGCGGGTTCGTCCGCGGCATTGAGTGAGGAACAGCAGGAGGCTTTCATCGATGCCATGGCCAGGATGATGACCGGAGCATTGGGCGTATCTGTCATGAGTATCGCACTGGGCGCCCTGTTTCTAGCTCGTTCCTGGCAGGCAACCCTGTTCAATCCAGGTGGGTTCCAGAAGGAGTTTCATGCTCTGTCACTGGGTCGCAAGGCGGCTCTGGTGTGCATGGTGGTGATGATATCGGCTATCGTGACGGGTGGGCAACTTGCCAGTGCCATCGCAATGGTTGTCATTTTTGTTTTTTTTATCCAGGGGCTGGCCGTTACACACGCGTTGGTCAGACAACGAGGTATGCATCGTTACTGGTTGCACGGAGTTTATGTGCTGCTGTTGTTGCCGCATACATTGCTATTACTTGCGGCGCTGGGCCTGGCAGATAATCTGTTCAGTCTCCGGCGCACCACGAATGACTGATTGGAGAAGTAGAGAATGCAAGTCATACTGCTTGAGAAAGTTGACAAGGTCGGCCAGCTGGGTGATCTGGTCGATGTGAAATCGGGTTTTGCCCGTAACTTCCTGTTGCCTCAGGGCAAGGCCGAAATGGCCACACCTTCCAATATCGAGGCGTTTCAGCAACGCCGTGAAGAACTGGAAAAGCAGCAGGCTGATGCTTTGAATGATGCCAATTCGCGAAAGTCAGCACTCGAAGGCATGACGGTCAGCATTGCGTCCCGGGCTGGCAGTGAAGGCAAACTGTTCGGCTCTATCGGTACGGAAGAGATCAGGGCGGCGTTCGAATCAGCGGGGCAGACTGTCGAAAAGAAAGAGGTCAGATTACCGGAGGGTCCGTTGCGTCAGGTTGGCGAACATCCAGTGACACTGCATCTACATGCCGATGTGGATGTCGAAGTCATCGTCAATGTGGTGGGCGAGGAAGTCTGATCGTACCTTTACGTCCGGGCTGGGCACGACAGGCCCCGTCCGCACGTGGACAGCCGTGTGCTATCGCCAGGCGTGAACACAGGGGCCGTCCACGGCAGTCTTGCAACAAATCGTAAAATCTGACACCGCACGAGTCCGCCACTCCAGCAACTCACCAGACACGGCTATCGATAGGTACACCCGCAAAGAGTTTTTGCGGTAAGGTTCGAATGTGTTCTGCCGATGCCGGAGTGACTTGAAGATGGTTCATACGCCTGAAGATTTCGGCATTCCCACGGCGATGGAACAGGATGAGTACGGGGTGCCGATCGACGCATCTCCCGAGGATTTCGGGGTTGATCTGGCAGCCTTCGGGCCCGCATCTGCAACCGGGCATCACGGCCCTGCAAAAGCCGATTCCTACGGTGGAAACCGCAGTGCCGGTGGGTCAGGCCGATCCAATGTCAGGGCCACGCAGCAGTTGATGGAGCAACTGGCCAAACGCAGAAACAGCCTGCCTCCACAGTCTCTGGAGGCAGAACAGGCAGTGCTCGGTTGTTTGATGCTCGAAGCCAACGAAGCCTTCGACAAGATTTCCGAGACCGTTGGTGAATCCGATTTCTACCAACACAATCACCGGCTGATTTTCCGTGCCATTTCGGCACTGGCCGTCGAGGGGCGGCATCCGGATGTAGTGACGGTTACGGGCTGGCTTCAATCACACGGAAAGCTCGAAGACTCTGGTGGACTCAACTATGTCGGTGCACTGGTGGAAGTGACTCCCAGTGCTGGAAATGTGAAAGCCTATGCCGAGATCGTCAGAGAGCGCTCGGTACTGCGCCAATTGATCGGCGTGGCCAACGAAATCGCCGATAGCGCATACGATGCCGATGGTCGTACATCCAAGGATCTGCTCGATGAGGCTGAGACCAAGGTATTTGCCATCGCCGATCAGACAGCACGGAATGCAGGGGGATTTCACGACATCAAAAGCGTTCTGTCGAGTGCCATCGAAAGGATCAACATGCTGTTCGAGTCCGATGCCGCGATAACCGGACTATCGACTGGTTTTGCCGAACTGGATGAGAAGACCAGCGGATTGCAGAACTCTGATCTGATCATCGTAGCTGGGCGGCCCTCCATGGGCAAGACGACCTTTGCCATGAACATCGCCGAGAATGCTGCCATGGAGGCGAGTGCGCCCGTGGCAATTTTCAGTATGGAGATGCCTGCCGAGCAATTGGGAATGCGCATGATTTCCTCCCTTGGCCGCGTGGAGTTGCAGAAGCTGCGTACCGGCAGACTGGCCGAGCAGGACTGGCCACGCATCACGTCCGCCATTACCCTGCTGAATCAAAAACGCAATGTCTACATCGATGATACACCGGCGCTGACCCCGACAGACCTGCGAGCCAGATGTCGCCGACTTGCCCGAGAGCACGGCCTGAGCCTGATCGTGATCGACTATATTCAATTGATGCAGCTGGCAGACACCAAAGAGAACCGTGCGACCGAAATTTCCGAAATCTCGCGTTCCCTGAAAGCACTTGCCAAGGAGCTGCACGTGCCGATAATCGCACTGTCCCAGTTGAATCGAAGTCTGGAGCAGCGCCCTGACAAGCGACCCGTGATGTCTGATCTGCGTGAATCGGGCGCTATAGAGCAGGATGCCGATGTGATCATGTTCATCTATCGCGACGAGGTCTATCACCCGGAGGAAGAAGCGAGCAAGGGCAGAGCGGAAATCCTGATCCGGAAACAGCGGAACGGGCCCATCGGTGCAGTGAACCTGACGTTTCTGGGCCAGTACACCCGTTTTGAGAATTACTCTCCGGAAATCATGACGGGCGAATTTTCCTGATGGTCAGGCAAGGAAGATGACACGCGATTTCACGGCAACTGGAGAGCTGCCGCAGCAGATTGACCCGCACTATCGTCGCTCTGTGTCGGTTTCCGTCAACCTGGATGCACTGCGGCACAATCTCGCCACGGCACGATCGCTGTGTGGCAGTAAACTGTTTGCTACTATCAAGGCCGATGCCTATGGTCATGGTGCGGTTCCTGTTGCTCGCGCGATGACAGCCGAATACTCTGACACGCCAACCGTCGAAGCCAACGGGCAGCTCAGGGATCCGCCGCGTGCCTTTGCTGACGGCTTTGCGGTGGTAACCCTCGAGGAAGCTCTGGAGTTGAGGCAATCGGGCATCCGGCAACCAATCCTGGTGCTGCAGGGGCCACAACAGCCGGACGCAGCCGAGCAGATGCAGCGCGAACGGTTATGGCCTGTCATTCACGATCATCATCAGTATGCGTGGTACAGCAGGCTCGCGACGAGACGAACACTGGGCGCATGGCTGAAAGTGGATACAGGCATGGGAAGACTGGGGTTTCAGCCGACTGAAGCCATCAGGATTCTCAGAACCGACGACGCGATCAACTGGACCGGTGTGATGACCCATTTTGCCTGTGCCGATGAGCCGGAGAATCCATTTACCGATCACCAGCTAGCCGTATTCAACGCAATTCATCCAACGAACGCACTGCAACGCAGTCTCGCCAACTCGGCGGCTATTCTGGCCTGGCCGCGAACCCGTGCAGACTGGGCGCGTCCGGGCATCATGCTGTATGGCTGCAATCCTCTGAACAGAGCGTTGCCACCGGAGGTCGAGCTCAAGCCCGTGATGAGCGTTCACGCTCCGCTCATATCGGCCAAAAAACTGCTCAAGGGAGCAGGTGTGGGCTATGCTCAAACCTGGATCTGCCCGCAGGACATGCCGGTTGGCTACGCAGCCGTAGGGTATCGGGACGGAGTGCCTCGTGTGCTAGACAGTAGCGCGACGGTGCTCGTTCGCGGCAAGCGGTGCCCTGTCGTCGGACGAGTGTCCATGGATTCCATCGCCATAGATCTCAGAGCGGTACCTGACGCGCAGCCAGGCGAGAGGGTCGAACTGTGGGGCGAGCAATTGCCGGTGGACGATCTGGCTCGGGCCGCCGGAACCATCAGCTATGAATTACTGACATCGATACGCGGCAGACGAATCTACACGGAATGCTGACGGCCAATGGGTTGCTTTATTGCAACGGTCAGTAGAGCGATCACACAATATCCTATACTGAGGTAGTTTTATTGCCATGGGCGGCAGTGAGTGTCCGGATTCTGGACGGAACGATCAGACATGTGCCGTCATGGAATAGGTTGGTGATGATGTGCCAACCGACAACCGGTTATCATTATCGAATAAATACGTCAGATAGTTATCGTTCCAGGTATTGCAGCTTGTCAGGCTTGTCTTCCCATTCCTTGGCATCCGCGGGTGGATCCTTCTGCACGGTGATCACTGGCCAGATCAGGGACAGTTCTGCATTCAGGGCCAGATACGGCTCGTCTTCAGGCTTCATGTCCTCTTCTGCAACGATGGCGTTTATAGGGCATTCAGGTTCGCAAAGTGAGCAGTCAATACATTCCTCAGGGTCAATGACCAGGAAATTGGGTCCTTCATGGAAACAGTCGACGGGACACACTTCGACACAATCAGTGTACTTGCACTTGATGCAATTTTCGGTAACCACGAAGGTCATGAGCAGCTCTCTGGTATTGGCTTGACTGTTGCAAATGTTAGCAAATTCGCGGGCTTCAGTAAGATCCACGGGTGCCCTTACAGTGGATTCGATGATACCGCAGAGACAGCCTCGGCTGTTGGCACCATGGATTGAATGAAAATATGAAAGCGATCAAGAAGGCTGTTTTTCCAGTGGCTGGCATGGGGACACGTTTCCTGCCCGCGACCAAGGCAAATCCGAAGGAGATGCTGCCAGTGGTCGACAAGCCACTGATTCAGTACGCGGCGGAGGAGGCAGTAGCGGCTGGTATCGACACACTGATATTCGTTACAGGTCGCAACAAACGTTCTATCGAGGATCATTTCGATACTGCCTATGAACTGGAAAGTGAGCTTGAAGCGAAACAGAAGCACAAGATGCTGGCGGTCCTGCGCAACATTCTGCCCAGTCATGTCAATTGCGTTTTCATTCGCCAGTCGCAGGCGCTGGGGCTTGGCCACGCAGTATTATGTGCCCGTCCGGTCGTCAATGACGAGCCGTTTGCCGTCATACTGGCGGACGACCTGATCAATTTTGCGGAGAAACCCTGCCTGAGCCAGATGGTGGAACTGTTCAATTTTCAGCACTGCTCCATTCTGGGCACCGAGCCCGTCCCCAAGGAAGATGTCAGCTCTTATGGCATCGTGGCAGGCGTGGAAGTCAAACCGGGATTGATGGAAGTATCCGGTATCGTCGAAAAACCATCATCCGAGGAAGCTCCGAGTAACGTCGCGGTCGTTGGACGTTACATTCTGACACCTCGCATATTCGACCTGCTGGAAAAGACACAACAGGGTGCTGGCAATGAAATTCAACTCACCGACGCCATTGCCGAGCTGCTGAAGGAGCAGCGGGTTCTTGCCTACAACTTTCAGGGTCGGCGATTTGACTGTGGCAGCAAGCTTGGCTATCTGAAAGCCCAGGTGGAGTTTGCACTGGTGCACGAAGAGGTCGGTGAAGAATTTCGCGAATTTCTAGCAAAATTGCATACCCGGCTGGATGATAATGTAATCGAGCTGGGCAAGAAGTCGAATGCATGAGAGGCACGCTGCGGGCACCCTCTGATCACAGCGACTGAGCCCGGCAAAGAACACCGGGCGGCGGAAATCGGTATGCTGCTCCTCACTCGCCGTATGTCACTTCCCTCCGATGCATTCACACAAGGCCTTGCTGGCCATTTTCGGTGTGTTTTTCTTCGAATCCTCTGTCCTCGGTCAGTGGATTCCAAGAATCCCTGACATCAAGTCGGCGCTGAATCTGACCGACGGCACGCTCGGCATAGCAATGTTGATGATGCCATTGGGGACTCTGTTCGGATTCTCGATAGCCGGCAGAGTCATCGAGCAGACCGGCTTGCGCAATGCCTGTCGACTCTTCCTGCCGGCCTGGGCCTTGCTCTTCGTCGGACCTGCACTGGCACAGAGTCTTGTCCAGCTTTGCATTGCGATGGTTCTCAGCGGACTGGCAGTGGGCATGACCGAGACGGCCATGAATACCGAAGCGGCTCGACTGGAGAATGTCGCTGGTAAACGCCTGATGTCCCGATGTCATGGATTCTGGAGCCTGGGAACCATGTTCGGGGCGTTGATTGGTGGAGCGCTGGCACAGGCGGGCTATTCCGTGGTGGAGCACTTTCTGGTTGTCATGCCAGTCATCGCGCTCTGTGGATACGCTGCAGCGACGGCCTTGCCGATTCTTGGTAAAGGCGCTGATCCAGCCGTTGCAGTGTTGTCCACTGCGGTTGTCAGGGATGAAGCTACAGCCAGGCTGGATGAGCCTGTGGATTCGACGGCTGTCGAGATAAATCCCGCTACGGATATTTTCAGGCTGCCATCCCGGGCAATTGTCCTGCTATGCCTGATGCCAATTGGAATCATGATGGTTGAAGGTGCATTCATCGACTGGTCTGCGGTATTCATGCGCGACGTACTCGCTGCTGGCCCCTGGGTGATTGCAGTTACCTACTCGTCGTTCTCGCTCATCATGGCGTCAGTACGACTTGCCGGTGATACCATTACCACGAACTTTGGTGAAATGACCGTGGTTCGCGTGTCGGGACTGGCATCGTGCGCTGGCGTTGCCCTGTTTGCGCTTTCTCCGAGTATTCCCTGGGCATTCCTGGGGGCCGCATTGTCTGGTGCCGGAGTCGCCATCGTTTTTCCGCTGGCTGTCAGTGCCGCCGCAAACCGACCTGGAAGATGCGCTGCAGACAATGTTGCTGCACTTAACATGATTTCGTTCAGCGCCTTTCTGGTGGCACCGCCGGTGATCGGTTTCATGTCGGAAGCCTTCGGACTTCGAATTGCACTGTTGGGCCTGGCACCGATTGCGTTTCTGACCTTCCTGCTCTCGAGCGAGGTGTCAGGGCAGCGTCATCAGATCTCGATCAGGTGATTTGGCAATTCGTCCGGTCGTCCATCGGGTGCGGGAAAATGCTCCCAAAGTACCTGGCGGCAATGTTCTATAGTGTTCTCGAAGCCGAGTGCAATTTCACCCTTGCGAACATGATCGATGAATTCCTGAACGGTCTGATCCCACAGGCTGTTGTCGACGACTTCAGCGATCGCTGAATCCACGATGATTTCCACATAGTGTTCAGCAACCGAGACGAATACCAGAACCCCTGTACGGCCACTGGTCTGATGCAGATTCTGTAAAAAGAACTGTTCTCTGGCATGTCGTGCAGCCCTCTGGCGTCTGACCGATCGCGGGATCATCCAGAGTCTTGCCTGGGGTATCTGGAATATCATACCCAGCCCGAGAAACACCAGTACCTGCACGGGGTAGAGCCAACTGGCGCTGGCAAAGGGTTCGGCGGGAGTCAGCCATCCGCTGCTGCTGAATGCCAACCAGAAGAAGTAAAGCCCTGGAATGCTCAGGGCAATCAGCGCAGCCCACAGCATGGGGATGTACCGGTAAGAATCACTCCGTCGTGCGATCACGGTTACGATCTCGGCACGTGTTTTTGATTCGGCGTGGTTGATGCGGGCGATCAGTGCCGCTTTTTCAGACTCGCTCAGAAATGCCATCCTACCAACTCCCCGATGCTCCGCCGCCGCCGAAGCTTCCGCCGCCGCCGCCGAATCCACCACCGCCTAACCCGCCACCACCACCACCGAACCCACCGCCACCAATGTAACCACCGGGACGTGACCGGCCGGATCCTCCGCGCCCGTTACCGGAGCCGATAAAATACACCAGCAGGAAGATCGCGATGGCAGCGCCGAGGCCTATCAACAGACTGCCTGTGGAAATGGTGGCAAACAGTCCGGCGAACCCTGCCGGGAATGCACCCTGGGCAGCCTTGCGCAAGCCGCTTCTGCGCAACAGTTGAGGAATGCCAACCATGGCAATGAAAATCAAGGGCAGGTAATTTCCCAGGCTCTCTGTTCCGGTGTTCGTTCCCCGGCCGCCACCGTTGGCAGGCGCCGCGTATTCACCCTCTATGGCCTGGAGAATCGCTCCCACGCCTTGTTCTATTCCCAGTGCATAGTCATTGTTTCTGAACGCGGGGAGTATTTCACGCTGGATGATGATACTGGACAGTGAGTCAGTCAACGCCCCCTCCAGACCGTAGCCGACTTCAATCCTCACCTTGCGTTCGCTTGGCGCCACCAATAACAGCACGCCATTATCATTGTCGGCGGTGCCAATCTTCCAGAATCGCGCCAGACGGTTGGCATAATCGGCAACGTCATTGCCATCGAGTGAGGGCACGGTGGCCACCACTACCTGGTTGCTGGTGGCAACTTCATGAGCTTCCAGACGCGCCGTCAGTGTCGTCTCACGCGTATCGTCGAGCAGCCCTGCCAGATCGACCACCCTGCCACCGAGGGGCGGAAACTCGTCCTGTGCGAAGGCGATGGTGGCTGAAAACGCGGCAATCAGCCATAGCGGTATGATGAACGCAGAGCTCAACCAGTGTCGCCGCTGGCTGGAGCAATGGACGAAAGCGTCAGTCATGAGTGCTCAAGTAACCACTGGCTGCACGATGAGAGATCAGTTGCTGAAATCGACAGTCGGGTTGATCGTATCTTCCTCACTGACCGTAAAATTCTGCTTGGGCAGCATGTCCGGGTACATGAATCTGCGCCACCAGCGACCGGGAATCGTACGCAGTTCAGTGTTGTAGGTCTGTACGGCTTGTATGTAATCGCGCCGTGCAACGCTTATACGGTTTTCCGTTCCTTCCAGTTGCTGCTGCAGTGCCAGGAAATTTTCATTCGATTTGAGATCGGGATACGCCTCTACGACCACCATCAGGCGCTGAAGTGCCGACGTCAATGAGTCTTGATTGGCCTGGAACTGTTGAAATGCCTCAGGGTCACTGAGCAATTCCGGCGAAATATTCATCTGCGACACACGCGTGCGGGCCTCGGTGACTTCAGTGAGCACATCGCGTTCCTGTTCGGCAAAACCTTCCACCGTGTTGACCAGATTCGGTACTAGATCTGCGCGGCGCTTGTACTGATTCTGCACATCGCTCCACCGGCCGTTCACGGCTTCGTCATAGGTAGGTATGTTGTTGATACCGCAGCCGCTGACGATCAACAGGATCGTCATTGCACCGATGATTCGAAAACGCTTGCTTGACACGCTCGTATTCTCCGTTGTGTTGCAGCGGATGATAGCAGAAGCGGTTCTGGTCTCGACCAGGCTTGTAGAGCTGGCACGGAAGAGGACTATCGATTCCACGCAGATGGGCAGGAGACTGTGCAGACACCAGGAATTGATCCTCGCCTGATGCGACTGACAGCGTAAAATGACCAGTATGCTCAGTTTCAAAGAAGTCGCCTGCAGGCGTGACGGAAAGCGCCTGTTCGGTAATGTCAACTGCGTCATTCATGCAGGTCAGAAGGTTGGATTGACCGGTGCCAACGGTACGGGCAAGTCGAGCCTGTTTTCCATGATTCAAGGCACTCTGGAGCCGGATTCCGGCAGTATCAGCCTGCAACAGAGCGTCAGTATCACGCACGTGGCCCAGGAGACTCCGTCATCCGAGCGCAGTGCCCTGGACTACGTGGTCGACGGAGATGCACTGGTTCGCCAACTGCAGAAGTCCATTGCTCAATGCACGGATGAGGAAGGCGAACGTCGGGCCAGTCTACTGGCCGATCTTGATCAGGCGGGCGGCTACACCGTCCTGTCACGGGCCGGGGCGCTGCTCAATGGCCTGGGATTCGCCACCTCGCAGCATCAATGGCCTGTGTCCCGGTTCTCCGGAGGCTGGAGGATGCGCCTCAACCTGGCCCAGGCACTGATGAGTCCGAATGAACTTCTGCTATTGGACGAACCCACGAACCACCTCGATCTGGATGCAGTTCTTTGGCTCGAGACCTGGCTGCGTCAGCGAGAAGGAACCTTGATACTGGTGTCGCATGATCGGGAGTTTCTGGATGCGGTAACCAACATGACGCTGCACATCGAAAATGGCAATGTCGATCTGGTCACTGGCAATTACAGTGCTTTTGAGCGCTGGCGTGCTGCTCGATTGAGCAATCAGCAGTCGGCTCATGAAAAGGCACAGGCCAGGCGCCGTGAACTGCAGGGCTTTGTGGATCGATTTCGTGCCAAGGCAACCAAGGCACGTCAGGCGCAAAGCCGCCTGAAGATGCTGGAACGGATGGGCGAAACGCAGGCGGTGCGGCCGGATTCTCCCTTCACGTTCAGTTTTCGTGCTCCCGACAGCAATCCGAACCCCTTGCTTGTCCTGCAGCAGGCGGCTCTGGGCTACGGCAACACCAGTGTACTCGAGAACGTCAATCTGACCATCCAGAGCGGTGATCGGATTGGTCTTCTGGGTGTGAACGGTGCAGGAAAATCGACACTGATCAAGGCTCTGACGGGGTCTCTGGCGCTGATTTCCGGAAATCGCGTGCCGGCGCAAAAGCTGCGCATAGGTTACTTTGCCCAGCATCAGGTTGATCAATTACGTTCGGATCAGTCACCGCTGCAGGCTGTGACCGCACATGATCCGACCCTGAGCGAAACACAGGCTAGAACATTCCTGGGCACGTTCGGATTCGTGGGTGATCAGGCCCTGCAGAGCGCCTCGACGCTCTCCGGCGGAGAACGCGCCAGACTGGCACTGGCATTGATCGTCCAGGCTCGTCCAAACCTGTTGCTGCTCGATGAGCCAACCAATCACCTGGATATCGTCATGCGGCAGGCGCTGGCCGATGCTCTGGTCGGCTTTGACGGTGCGTTGATGGTCATCTCTCATGACAGAACCATGCTGCGCACCGTGGTCGATGATCTCTGGCTGGTAGCAGCAGGCTCGGTAACACCGTTCGATGATGATCTGGATGGTTATGCGCGCTGGCTGGCGTCGCAACGGCAATCCGCTGTGGATGACGCAGCTACCATCCGCGGTGTCGCCGATTCCCTGCCTGCGGATCGGCGAACACGAAAGCGCCTGGATGCCGAGAAACGTGCCCAGCTTGCGCCATTGAACCGGGCAGTCACCCAGCATGAGCGCGAACTTGACCGGGCGGCACATTGCCTTGCAGAAATACGTGGCAAGCTCAGTGATGACGGGTTGTACAATAGCGATAGGAAAGTCAAGTTGAATGACATACTGGCCGAAGAAGTTGCAGCGAGGCGTGCAGTGGATGCGGCCGAGGAGAAGTTACTGGAAAGCATGGAGGCACTGGAATCAGCGAGCAACGGCGATGCAGATTATCTGTGATATACGGAGCAGACGTTCATAGTGATACCCCGGAGAAATCGTATCCGTGTCCAGTGGCATCGCTGGTGTCTGGTCGGAGCCCTGTTTTGCACTACGGCGCTCGAGGCGGAGTCACTGGACTCCATTGATTCACTGAGCCAGGAACAGTTCGTTCTGCTTTCCAGAGTCATCAGTGCGGCGACTCACTACAAGAGTATTGCACCGGCGGAAGGACTTGGCAGCCTGGGCCTGGATGCCGGAATCGTGTACTCCAGCACGGAAATCAATCAAGCCGTGTTCGATAGCGCAAGCAGTGGCTCCTTCGAAAATTCTGAACTGCACCAGCCGCGGGTCCATGTCCACAAGGGGTTACCGTGGGGCCTGGATATCGGTGCGTCTGTCAGCAAGCTGCACAATACCGATCTATCCGTTATCGGTGGTGAACTGCAGTACAACCTGATTCAAGGTGGCATTGTTTCGCCCTCACTGGCGATACGTGCCAGTTACAGCCAGCTGCAGGGGATTACCGATCTCGATCTGAATTCCTCTGCCATCGAGTTGACGGTATCAAAGGGCTTTCTTATGTTGACTCCGTATGCAGGTATTGGATTGGTCAGGACCCGTTCGACCCCGGCTGATGGAAGTGAATTGCAGGCTGCAACGTTCAATCAGGAAAAACTCTATGCAGGGGTGACCATGAATCTGGGTCTGGCAATCACACTGGAAGCCGATCAAACCGGAGATTTCAGAACATACTCGGCCAAGGCAGGAATTCGTTTCTAGGCAGGATTTCATTTCACAGATCGATTTTTCATAGATCGGCATAAAACGGATCGAAAGTCAGCAGGTTGATAATGACATGAACCGAACACCGGATAGTAAGCAGCCGGACCATCAGGACGATTCGTCCACACGGCAGGGAACCGGATTCTGGAATGTAGTCCAGAGTGTCGGTGCGGCCATGATCGGTGTGCAATCAAAGAAAAATCGCGAGCGCGATTTCACGCACGGCAAGCCGCACCATTTCATCATCGGCGGCCTGATCGGAACCGCTCTGTTCCTGCTGTTCGTGTGGTTGTTGGTTCAGTACCTGCTGTCAGGCACCTAGCCTGGATTATTGAGGACTGGCTGCATGATGGCTATAGTGCAGCGATCCGTTGGCGCTGTACTTCCAGCTGCGCCAGTGACACGCGGGCTTCATCCCGTTTGCGCTGTTCGCCTTCGACGACTGCAGCCGGTGCTTTGGCTGTAAATCCCGGATTAGCCAGTTTCCTGCTCAGACGTTCTACCTCTTCGGTCAATCGGTCCGTTTCACGGGTAAGTCGAGCCAACTCTGCATCCTTGTCAATCAAACCGGCCATCGGGATCATGAGCTTCAGCTGCTCTACCAGGGCTACCGCTGATTCCGGTGCATCTGCATCCTGTTCGAGAACCTCGATGGTGTCCAGGCGCGCCAGGAAGACCAGCAGGTCACGATGATGTTCCAGGCGTTGCCGATCGGTCGCAGATGACTCTCCAAAGTAGAGTGGGAGGCGTTTGCCCGGATTGATGTTCATCTCCGATCGAATGCGTCGCACACCCATGACCACCTGCTTGACCCATTCCATTTCGGTCAGTGACTGTTCATCGATACGATTGTCATTGCTGACAGGGTAGGGTTGTAACGAAATGGTCGGTCCCGATTTGCCTGCCAGCGGCGCGACCTGCTGCCAGAGTTCCTCGGTAATAAACGGCATGAACGGATGGGCCAGGCGGAGTGTTGCCTCCAGTACGTGAACCAATGTCACTCGCGTTGCTTGTTTCTGCTCATCGCTGGCAAGGCCCGAGAGGACCGGCTTGGACATCTCCAGATACCAGTCACAGTAGTCGTTCCAGATGAATTCGTATAGCGCGGAGGCAGCCAGATCGAATCTATATTCATCGATATGCGAGGCTACAGCGGCTTCAGTGCGTTGCAATTGACTGATTATCCAGCGGTCTATGGGATTACGTGTGGCGGGAATATCGTCGGCATCGAGCCCTTCGGTATTCATCAGCACGAAACGGGTGGCGTTGAACAGCTTGTTGCAGAAATTTCGGTAGCCTTCCACACGCTTCAGATCGAATCGAATATCCCGCCCGTTGGATGCCAGTGATGCAAACGTGAATCTCAGTGCATCCGTGCCGTATCCCGGAATGCCGTCTGCAAATTCCTTGCGGGTCTGTTGTTCAATCTCCCGTATCCTGTGATCCTGCATCAGGTTGGCGGTACGCTTTGTCACCAGTGCCTCGAGCTCGATTCCGTCGATAATATCCAGCGGGTCCAGCACATTACCCTTTGATTTGGACATTTTCTGTCCCGATGCATCGCGTACCAGTCCGTGAATGTAGACCTCGCGGAATGGGACCTCGCCATCCATGAATCGCGTGCCGAACATGATCATCCGTGCGACCCAGAAAAAAATGATGTCGAAACCCGTGACCAGAACCGAGCCAGGATAAAACGTCTGCAGTCTTGCCGTTTGTTCAGGCCATCCGAGCGTACTGAAAGGCCAGAGCGCCGATGAGAACCAGGTGTCAAGTACGTCGTCATCCTGAGACAGGGGAATATCGGCTGCCAACGCATATTTTGTGCGTACGGCGGCTTCATTCTCAGCCACATAGACATTGCCTTGATCGTCATACCAGGCCGGTATCCGGTGCCCCCACCAGATCTGACGGCTGATGCACCAGTCCTGGATGTTTTCCAGCCACTGGTTATACGTACGTGTCCAGTTGCCTGGTACGAATTTGATGCGTCCGCCGGCAACGGCATCCAGCGAAGGCTTGACGATTGCGGTGTGGCCACCTGGTCTGCCGTCCGCCTGCAGGTCCCGCGTCAGGTCGACATACCACTGATCGGTCAGGTACGGCTCGACGACGGCGCCTGAGCGATCACCTCGCGGTACCATGAGCTTGTGAGGTTTTATCTCCACCAGCAAGCCGGCTGATTCCATGTCGGCAACCACTTTACGGCGCGCGTCGAAGCGATCCAGCCCTTGATACGCTTCCGGAACCGCGTCATTGAGGGCAGCATCGTCGGTCAGTATGTTGATTACCTCCAGATCGTGTCGCAAACCCAGCGCGTGGTCGTTGAAATCATGTGCGGGCGTGATCTTCACACACCCTGAACCAAACCCGGGATCGACATAGTCGTCAGCTACGATTGGAATTCTACGATCGACCAGCGGTAGGGTAATACTCCTGCCGACCAACGATTTGAACCGCTCATCGTCCGGGTGTACCGCAACTGCGGTATCTCCCAGTAGAGTCTCGGGCCGGGTCGTGGCGATGACCAGGGAACCACTGCCATCGCTGAGTGGATAGCGGAAATGCCATAATTTTCCGTCTTCCTCCTCACTGAGCACTTCCAGGTCTGACAACGCCGTATGCAGAACCGGATCCCAGTTCACCAATCGTTTGCCTCGATAGATGAGGCCGTCGTCGTGCAGGCGTATGAAAACCTCCTGCACGGCTCGTGACATGCCATCATCCATGGTGAATCGCTCGCTGGCCCAGTCAGGAGAGGCACCAAGACGCCTGAGCTGACGGGTGATGTTGCCGCCAGACTGTTCCTTCCATTGCCAGACTCTTTCCAGGAAAGCCTCGCGTCCCAGATCGTGCCGGGTCTTGCCTTCCTTGTTGATCTGGCGCTCCACCAGCATCTGAGTGGCGATTCCGGCATGATCACAACCAGGTTGCCACAGGGTTCTGTCGCCTAGCATTCTATGGTACCGAATCAGGGCATCCATGATGGTGTCCTGAAACGCGTGCCCCATGTGCAGTGTGCCGGTTACATTAGGGGGCGGGATCATGATGCAGTAGGGTTCTCCGTCACCCCGGGGGGCGAAGTACCCGTTCTGTTCCCAGGTGTCGTACCAACGCTGTTCGATGGCTTGCGGGTCGTATGTCTTGTCCATCGGCTTAGTGTACTGTTTCGGCAGTGTCTCGGGCTGTGTGACGACGTCACAAATCACATCACGGACAAGCGTGTTCTGCGGCTGTTTTCAGCTGGAGCTCCTGGCCTGTTCGAGCAGCTTGCGCAGGTCCTGGCGGAGCGCGTCGATGTGCTTGTCGACGAGATCGTCAACGAGTGATTCCAGCTCGTCCGCCTCATCCAGCTCATCCAACTCGTCCGCCTCATCCAGCTCATCCAACTCGTCCAACTCGTCCAACTCGATCCTGCCCTGGGCACCAGGAGAATCGTCGTGTCCTGCAACGGGAGGCAGATCGTCTCGAACCTGCTCGAATTGAAGGTGTCTCGGCAATTCGAAATGAAATGGGTCGGAGGCGGTTGCTTGCGCGGTGTCGGACCCGATGATCTGTCGCCGGGTAGAACGGATAATCGCGGCATCGCCCGTGCGGATTACCTCGTTGAGTACCGGCAGCTCTTCTTCTGCAATTGCCATGTAGATTCCCCTGTTACTGTGCAGGTCAAGTTTCCGGCGACACTGCGTTGCCTGGCACCACATTGCACACAGCTGTGCAGGTTGCCAATTTTCCAGACTCCTGATGAATTCTGCTTGCCGGGGCGCCGGTGGTTCAACCAGGGTCAGACAGGGAGTATAGGACTAGATTTTATGATGTTGCAGCGGATATCCACGTTGCTGATAGAATCGGTAACGATCGCGGCCTGCCACCTGGATGGCCGGTTCTTCATTGACGATCTCCAGGGTACGGTGAAATCGGGAAAAGAAGGAGGGCACCTGTTGCGCCAGGTTGATCAGCAGATCCCGGTCAATGGCCGGCTCACCAGAGGAGAGTTGCACCGGGTCAGTATCCATGGAACTGGCTACATGCCCGACCGGTAATAGTTGGTGTGCAACATAACTCATGGCTCTGAAGTCCCAAAGAGACTGGTCAAGCACGCTCAGCTCTGCCTCTGAATCGCTGTAGATAAAGACTTTCTGATGACGACCAATAGCCTTTTCTGCCAGATTGCAGACCAGGCGCAATCGCTTGGAAGTGTCATCGCCTGTCAGTACGTAAAAATCTATTCGTGTCATCCGGTCAGTCCTGATAATCAAACAGGTATTGCATCAACAGTGGAACCGGGCGCCCGGTTGCACCTTTCCCCTCGCCACTGATCCATGCCGTGCCCGCGATATCCAGGTGAGCCCATTTGAATTGCCTGGCAAATCGAGAAAGAAAACAGGCAGCGGTGATACTGCCCGCAGGGCGTCCGCCAATATTGGCCATGTCTGCGAAGTTCGAATCAAGCTGCGTCTGGTAGTCATCCCACAAGGGTAACGACCAGCATCGATCGCCAGACGCCTCGCCCGCATTGATCAGCGCATCGACGGTAGGCTGATCATTACCCATCACCGCACTGGCAACATGCCCGAGCGCAACGATGCAGGCTCCTGTGAGCGTCGCCATGTCAATCACGGTGTCCGGTTTGAAGCGCTCGGCATACGTGAGTGCATCGCACAGCGCCAGCCTTCCTTCAGCGTCAGTATTGAGGATTTCGACACTTTGACCCGAAAGCGTGTTCACCACATCTCCCGGTCGTGTCGCGTTCCCGTCTGGCATGTTCTCCGCGGCGGCCACGATTCCGATGACGTTAAGCGGTAGTTGCAGGGTGGAAACGGCCTGTATGACTCCGAATACGGCGGCGGCGCCACACATGTCGTATTTCATTTCATCCATGCCCTCCGACGGTTTGATGGAAATACCACCGGTGTCGAAGGTAATCCCCTTGCCAACCAGTACGATCGGCTTGCCGGCACGCTTCCTTCCCTGATGATTCATTACGATGAGACTGGCCGGTTGACGACTGCCTCGTGCTACCGCGAGCAAAGCCCCCATACCAAGTTCTTCCATTTCATCTTCCGTGACGATCGTGGTGGTCAGATTGTCGTGCTCGCTTGCCAGTGTGACTGCGCGTTCAGCCAGATAGCCAGGCGTGCAGATATTTGGCGCAAGATTGCCCAGATCCCGGGCAGTGCACATCCCCAGACCCGTTGACAATCCTCGACGCACGGCCAGATTTACGGCCTCGACCTGTTTTCCTTCCACAGTCAACGACACTTGCATCAGTCTGGATTGCCGGGGTTCGTCGACCCGTGAATGGAGCGTGAACACATAGTTTGCATTGACAAGCTCAGTGACCAGTTGCCCGGCCATGTCACAGGCACTGAGGCCATCGATTGATACTGCGCTGAGACAGTCGCTGATGGCCAGGCTCGACGGTGTCGATACCAGGGATTTGCAGGCGGCTCTGCAGGCCTCTCGCCACTGCTGTGCGTGGTTCTGCTTGCGTTGCCCCATTCCTATCAGCAATACGCGCGCGGTCGGTGCCCCGGGCAGCGCGTGCAACATCAGCGTTTCAGCTTTCTTACCGCTGAAATCTCCGCTGGCGAAGAGCGACCTGATCGTTCCCCCGGAATTTTTGTCTATCCTGCGGGCTGCCCCCTTCAGCCTGCCATCTGCGAAAAGAAACACGAGCAGGCAGGCATTGTCTGCGCTGGCGGGAAGCCGGGTGACGACGTTGATCTGCATGAGAGCCACTATTATTGAGTATGGAGGACGCTTGAAATGCTGATGGGGCAAGTGTACTGCAACTTATGAAGTACACTTGCTGCCGGCAACATTCGTTGCCATGTTTGCTGCTGACACGTCTGTTTGACGAATTTGGCTGAAGGTCGGTCGTCTGATCCTGGATTACCCGTTTGCTATGCGCATACTTGATCGTTACCTGATGAAGGAGATGCTGATCACCTGGCTGGCAGTACTGATCGTACTGCTGGTGATCATGATCGGCAATGTTCTGGGCCGCAGCCTCTCCAGTGTCAGCGACGGTGCTATTCAGGCAGATCTATTGCTGGTGCTGGTGGGCGTGAAGTCCATCAGTCTGCTGGTCACCTTGATTCCGTTGGGTCTGTATCTGGGAATAATGCTGGCTCATGGCCGGTTTTACCGGGATAACGAGATGTCAGTCATGCAGGCCTGTGGTGTTGGATGGATTGATTTATTGAGACCGACCGCGGTAATTGGCGTGATGGGCGTCATCATGATCTCCATACTGACAGTGTTCGCCTCGCCCTGGGCGGCAAGGTATGAGCAGCAACTGAAGCAGACCATCAGGGATCAATCGGCATTGAGTCTGGTTACTCCGGGAAAGTTCGTCGAGTCCAGCGACGGAAGTACAGTGTTCTTTGCACATCAGAGTAATCCGGAGAGAACGCAGTTCAACGATGTGTTCATGTATCGGCAGAAGGGTGACGGGGTGCCGGCTGTGGACTCCGCACGCATTGCCTCCTACCAGCTTGATCCCGATACCGGCGATGAATATCTCATCTTTACGGATGGCCAGACGAGTGTGGGCAGCCCCGGAGACAAAGAATTCACAATTACCGATTTCAAACGACAGGGAGTTCTCAGGCCGCGCGAGGAATCGGAAGAGCCACGCCTGATTGTCAAGGGCAAGAGCCTTTCGGAGCTCTGGGGCACAGGTGATTCGGCTGATCAGGCTGAGCTTCAATGGCGTGTTTCCATACCACTGGCGGCGCTGCTACTCGCACTGCTGGCAGTGCCGCTGAGTTACACCTCTCCTCGAGAGGGCCGTTTTGGCAAGATTGCCGTGGCCATTCTCATTTACATCCCCTATGCGAATTTGCTGGTGCTGATGCGTAAATGGATAGCCGCAGGCGTTTTACCTGCATGGATCGGCTTGTGGCCGGTACATCTGGGTGTTGCTTTGCTGATCGTGTACCTGTTGATCAGACGGGTTGGATGGTCATGGATTCGAAATCAGAGCCGATCGCAACCACCTCACCTGAACTCGGGATTGGCCTGATGTTCGGCATATTGGATCGTTATATCGGCCGCGCAATCCTGCTGACCAGTCTGTTGGTGCTCATGGTATTGGTAGTCCTGGCCAGTATATTCGCCTTCATCAGTGAACTTGATGACGTCGGCAAAGGCAGTTATTCCGTAGCAGCAGCTGCACAATATGTTTTTCTGACAATACCAGGCAAGGCTTATCTGCTCTTTTCGCCAGCAGTTTTACTGGGCAGTCTCCTGGGTTTGGGGGCATTGGCGGCAAACAGTGAATTGACGGTGATGCGGGCCGCAGGTGTCTCTGGTGCGCGCATCATCCGGGCAGTCGTTATCACTGGTGTGGGTTTGATGCTCTTGATTGCATTGCTCGGTGAAACCGTCATGCCGAAAGCAGAGCAAATAGCCGAAGAACTCCGATTAACGGCCCTGGAGCAACGTCTGTCGGTGAAAGGCAGTCGAGGCTTGTGGCTGAAGTCTGCAGATCAGTTCATTAATGTCGGAACCGTCATGCCGGACTTCACCTTACTGGATGTCAGTGTGCATCAGTTCGATGATTACGCATTGCGTACATCCATGCGTGCAGCTCGAGCACGGCTTGAGGGAGATGACTGGCTACTCGAGGAAGTCGATGTCACACGATTGAGTGCACACGGAGTAGAGAGCGTGCAAGTTGACAGCATTGCGTGGAAAGAGTTTGTCCGACGGAATACTGTCACCTCAAATCAAGGTGTCAATAAACAGGACATACAAGACCTGGTCAGCGCAGATGTGCTGAAGAGTATTTCCGTTTCACCTGAAAGTTTATCTGCCAGTAATCTGTACGATCAGGTGCAATACCTGAAAGCGAACCAGCTGGACAGCCGACGTATCGAACTTGCCTTTTGGGTGAAGGTGGCAAGTCCTCTCTCGACACTGGTCATGTTGATGCTCTCGTTGCCTTTCGTCTTTACATCACAACGATCAGGTGGCGCAGGGCAGAAAATTTTCATCGGCATCATGCTGGGTATCGTGTATGTACTTTTAAACAAGCTGCTGACACAGCTCGCCATGGCCAACGGTCTCTCTCCGCTGTTGAGCGCGCTACTACCGATGATCGTGTTTTTTGCCATTGCAGTCATTGGAATCAGACAAACCAGTTAAATCATGATCATCAGATCAATCACTGTGTGTCGATTAATAAGTTAAAGCTGTAACTACCTGTAATGCAAGACTATTTTTGTCCTGCTTAGCTGATCGTGTAGAGCCAGTCCCCGGGCTGAGAATGGCATGTAGAGCAGCGTGATTCCAAATAGCAGACTGCCACTGAGATAACGCGCAAGCGACTGTTTGAAAGTCATTTTCTCGCTATTCATTCCCACCACCCTGATGCGCCAGGCACGCATACCGAGTGTCTGTCCACCGTGTCTCCAGAACCAGTCGAAGAAGACGAAACCGATGCAATAGAGCAACAGGTAGTAGCCAGGATGTTGTATGGCATTGCCGTTGTTTAACGCAACAGCAATAGCTGTGATCAAGAAGAACGTTGCAGTCAGAAGTAAACAATCATAAAGAAACGATGCACCACGTCGAAACATCAAAGATAAGGTAGATGAAATGTTGTGCATATTGTCGTTATCTATTTCGTTATTACACTGTATAGGAAGAGTTAAATAAAACAGGCATGGCATGTGCGATACACCCGTTTGACGTATTTACATACAAATCGCATAGGTTTAGCTATAGTTTTGCAAGAGTTTTTTTTAATTCATTTGTACGTTGCAGTTGAAATAGTTATGCACTATGTGGACAATGCGGCCACACGGCATAAGTTGTTATGACTTGCAATAGTTATTGGTGCAACTTTAAAACACCATTTGAAGTTGTGTGTCGAGTTCGATCGAGACGTGAGTGACTGGTGATCTAAATGATGAACACAGACGACAATGTTCTCGAGCGGGTAGTTAGTGACAGTCTGTTCGGCTGTATGGGAGTCCGGTGTCATGGCTCCTGTTTTTTTTCAATCAACTCATAGTCAGGAGTTAAACCATGGCTCGAATCAGTAAACCGGCTGCAGCCAAGCCAGCAAAAGCCGCTAAGAAGCGCGCTACGAAGAAAAAGGCAGCCAGCAAGAAAAAGGCGGCCAGCAAGAAAAAGGCAGCCAGAAAGAAAAAGGCTGCCAGCAAGAAAAAGGCAGCCAGCAAGAAAAAGGCTCGCGGCAAGAAAAAGGCGGCCAGCAAGAAGAAGGCTCGTGGCAAGAAGAAGGCCGCGGGCAAGAAAAAGGCTCGCGGCAAGAAAAAGGCTGCCGGCAAGAAGAAGGCTCGCGGCAAGAAGAAGGCCGCTGGCAAGAAGAAGGCAACCGGCAAGAAGAAGGCCGCTGGCAAGAAGAAGGCAACAGGCAAAAAGCGAGCTAGCAAGAAAAAAGCCCGTAGCAGGGCGATGTAGTCAGTTCGCTGTAACTGGTCCAGCAGTGTTGCGGGCAGTTCCTGTAATGCTGTTGGGCCGATTGATCGATATCGGGAATGCAGACTCCGCAGCTGCCGTACCCGGCTCGGTGACATACACAAGCCGCTTTGATCGATTTGCGCAGACTCTAGCCCGGACTATTCATGAAATCACCAAATCCTTCCGCATCCCCTTCGTCCGTAGCGAATTTCGTTCAGTCGGAGATACAGCCTGTATCTCGCCGGGCCGCGTTCGGCTCCTTCACGAAATCCACTACGAACAATGGGTCTGCGGGGCTGGCCTTCCAGTGAACGGATTCGGCGTTTCATGAATAGTCCGGGCTAGATAAGCGGGTCCGAAAAATGGGTGAAGGGGTACACACGCACAATATCTCCCGGATTCGCCCCTGTTGAATTCGTATCCAGTTCTATCAGGCAATTGGCGCGGTGAAGTGAGGTCAGCACATGCGAATCCTGGAGTCCCGTGGTAGATACCTGCCACTGTGCATCCTGGTTACATTGCAGTATGGCTCGCTGGTATTCAATGCGACCGGGATGCTTGTTCAGTGTATCCACGAGACGGACCTGCAGTGGCGGAAAAAGCGGTGAGTCAGACCCCAGCATGTAACGAATCGCTGGTTTGACGAAAAACAAGGAGGTTATGGCTGCAGAGACAGGATTGCCTGGCAATCCAAAGTAGGCCTGGCGGGAATGACTGAGGCCGAAGGTAAGGGGACGCCCCGGTTTAACAGCTATTTTCCACACACTGACTTTTCCGATGCGTTCCAGGACCTGACGTACGTGATCGGCATCGCCGACAGATACCCCACCGCTGGAGATGATCATGTCCGCGTCGTGTGCGGCATCCAGTCGTTTCCGCAACTCGATAGTGGAATCCTTGCTGATACCCAGATCGATCATTGAAATTGCATTGTTGTCGAGAATGGCTTGCAACAATGGGCGGTTGGCATCGTAGATCTGCCCTGTTTCTAGTCGGGACCCTGCGTTTCTGAGTTCATCGCCGGTTGAAAAAACGGCAATGGTCAGCCTTCGATAGACGCTGACTCGATCGATGCCGTGAGCTGCCAGCAGTGCCAACTCGGCCGGGCCCAGGCGGCAACCAAAACCAATCAGCAATGCACCGTCACGGCTATCGGAACCGGGTTCACGTATATTCAGTCCAACTACCGGTCGTACTCGTACCGTTATGCTGTCTTCGCCAGGCTCCACGTTCTCCTGTTGTATGACTGCATCTGCATCATCCGGCACTCGTGCACCGGTCATGATTCGCTGGCAGGTCCGCTTCTCGAGTCTGTCTATGCCGGGGTGACCGGCCATCGATTTGCCTGCGACCTTCAGTGAACCATCGCAGTCTGCCACACGCACAGCATAACCATCCATGGCTGAGGCTCTGAAAGAGGGAACGGACATGGATGAATACACTTCGCAGGAAGAAATTCGGCCCAGCGCTTCATCACAGCCTATGGTTTCGGAATCCCTGACGCGTGGCAGAGTGCTCTTGATGCGTTCCAGCGCCTGACCAATCGTCAGCGCTGTGGGATCGGCATCGCAGATATCGCGCGACTGCAGCTTCATGTGTATCCTTTGATCATGGGCAGACCCTATGCTAACGCCAGGTTGAGTGAAACACGCGTGTCCAGGACAAAAAACGGAACCAATCCCTCTCCGGTAGATGAGAATCTACTGAGACGCTTTGCAGACAGTCAGCTCATTGAAAGAGGTCTGGGGCACAATACTATCAGTGCGTATGGCAGTGACCTGAGGGCCTTTGCATCGGTTCTGGCAGAACGTGGCGCGAATCTGCCGGACGCTGAACGCGACGACATCATGCGCTGTCTGTCACAACGGATCAGCGCTGGACGCAGTTCGAGAAGTGCCGCACGATTTCTATCTGCACTGCGGCGTTTCTATACCTGGTGCCTGCGGGAAGGGCTGGTAGCAGAGAATCCGACGACTCTGGTGCGCTCCCCGACTATTGGCCGACCGTTGCCCAAGGTACTGACAGAGTCTGAAGTCTTGTCGCTGCTGCTGGCGCCGGACGTCTCGGCGGATCTGGGTTTGCGTGATCGTGCCATGCTCGAACTACTTTATGGATGCGGGCTGAGAGTGTCCGAGCTCACTGGTTTGCGTGTTGACCAGGTCAACTTGCACCAGGGTGTGCTGCGTGTGTGGGGCAAGGGTAGCAAAGAGCGACTCATTCCCATGAGCAATGTGTCCGTCGAGTGGCTGGAACGTTACATCGCCACTTCGCGTCCGGCACTGATAAGGGGAAGGACGGATATGCTCTTTCTGTCCAATCGTGGTGCAGGCATGACCCGCCAGGCATTCTGGCATCGAATTCGCGTACATGGCAGGAATGCTGGTATTCGCGTCAGCTTGTCTCCACATGTGTTACGACATGCATTTGCCACCCATCTGGTCAATCACGACGCGGATCTCAGGGTGGTGCAACTCCTGCTAGGACACAGCAGCCTCTCGACGACACAGATCTATACACATGTGGCGCGCGAGCGTTTGAAGTCGTTGCATCGATCGCATCATCCGAGGGGGTAATGTGTTGCACCGCAAAATCCTGTTTTTTTCATTGAACTTACGACATCATCGGTACACTAGTATGTGCAGAGCCGGGATATCCAGTCGCCGCGGAAATCCTGGTCCGGTTATCGCAACAGACATCTGGCCCCGTTCCTGCGGATACATCATTATGAACATTTTATCGAATTTCACTAAACGCCTGACTTTTTGCGTCGTGGCGTTGCTCGCCAGTACCGCAAGTCTTGCTGAGTCCACGATTGACGAAATTGGCGAGCGCCTGTCCGAACGATTGCCCGGCATCGGCATTACCAGCCTGACAGCTACTCCCGTGGCCGGACTTTACGAACTGGTGACGGACGGACAGATTTACTACATCGACGAAACAGCCGAGTTCCTTGTCGATGGCAGTCTCATTCAGCTCAGTGATCGCGCCAACCTGACTGACAGACGACTCGGTGGCATTCACATGGGCCTGATCGAAGACATGGGTGAACAAAACATGTTGATCTACGAACCGACTGACCCGTCGACGCGATCTATAACCGTATTCACGGATATAAGTTGTGGCTACTGCCGCCAGCTTCACGCACAGATCGATTCCCTGCTGGATGCGGGTGTGCGGGTCCGGTATATTCTGTTCCCTCGATCAGGGCTCGGCTCCCAGGGACACAAGGATCTGGAAAGTGTGTGGTGCGCTGATGACCCGCAGGCCGCTATGACCAATGCGAAAGCCGGCGGCAAGATTGAACCGGCTTCCTGTGAAAACCCCATAGAATCACATGTCGCGCTGGCAGAGCGTCTCAACCTTCGCGGCACACCACTGATTTATACCGATAGTGGGGAAAAGATTCCGGGCTATCGGGATGCCGCAACACTGGCCGCCATGGTCAACAATTCGAAACCCATTACCAATTAGCCTCGTGCCCGGTGGAGATGGTCGTCAGGCCGCGTGTGACTTATCATGAATTGCCCCAAACTGGCGGGGCGGGAGGCCTCCCGGAAACTCGGAGCACTGCAATGAAGGATGCCTGATGCCTGCATCACTGGGAAGAATCGAGAGGGGAAGCGGTTGCAGCGATCGTCTGCCGCGCATGGGAGCACATCACCTGGTCCTGATCATGTGCTTGTCCTGCTTGACTGTGAATCCGGGCAGCTCAAGGGCTGACCAGACTGCAGAAGAGCTGCCAGGTCTTTTTGATCGTTTGCTCGAGACGACTAATCCGACGGAGGCCCGGGACCTTGAATCCCAGATCTGGAACCTGTGGCTCGTACCACCTACCCAGACGGCTGGTAAGCACATGTCGCAGCTGACGCAAGCCATGTCAGAGGGTGAGCTGGCGGAGGCGCTTCAGGTTGCGAGTGAACTCGTCACCGCTGCCCCGGATTATGCGGAAGCCTGGAATAAACGCGCCACCATCCACTATCTAATGGGAAATTACGACGCTTCCGTAGCCGATATCCGCGAAACCCTGCTGCGTGAACCCAGGCATTTTGGTGCCATTTCGGGCCTGGGACTCATTTTCCTGAGAGTGAACAATGTGCCGGCCGCCGTGACAGCGTTCGAGCAGGTTCTGCTTATCACTCCCGCCTCGGTCAGTGCCAGAGTCAGTCTGGAGCAGGCGAAACGAAAACTGGAACAGGGCATTTGATGGTTTGCAGGATCGGCAGCTGGAAGCTCGTATGACATGGTTGCCCGAGCGAGGCACCCTGATTCAATCGACTCATCGGATCGCATTTCTGGGGCTGTGCCTGTGCACCACGAGCCCTGTCGACGCCGAGCAGGGGGATGATGCTGCCATGCTGCAGTTGCGCTCCCAACATGCCCTCGGTGCCGTGTTCGGTCTCCCGGGTGTTGCACAGAGGCCAGTGCAGTCATACGAATGGCAATTATCACTGGAGCATTCCAATCAATTCATGGGCGGCACCGCTGGTGAGGAGACTCTGTTTCTCGATGGTGAGACGACTGAGCTGACATTCCACTATCGCCAGCGCCTTGCACCCTGCTGGCAGGGTGATCTGGCGTTGCCTTTTATTCAGCACGGGGCAGGCCTGTTCGACAGAGCCATCGACGACTGGCACCAGTTCTTCGGCATGCCGGATGCGGGACGTGACGCCTTTGCATTCGGAGAATTCACTTACAGCTACCGTGACGAAGACGGTAACGGTGTGACCATCGACCAGCCGCAAAGCGGATTTGGAAATATACGTTTGTCCGTACAGCGTTCGCTGGAGTGCCAGGCAACCGCGGACAGCAATGCATCGGAATCCATTGCCAGATTGGGTCTGAAATTGCCCACAGGCTCCCTTAGTGAGTTTCGCGGCAGTGGCAGTCCCGATCTCTACGCTGACATTCAGTCCCCGGTTTGGAGCAGTGGAGCTCGTTGGCGAGCAGGGGCGACAGTCGGTGTGATGCTGACGGGAAGAGGCTCTCGGTTGCCACCCCAGCGCGCGCTGGTTGGCTTCGGAACAGTCGGTGTCCAATACCGGCTTACTCACCGCTATCGTCTGATAGCGCAGGTCGACTGGCACACTCCCTTCTTTCACAGTCGCCTCAGAGAGCTGGGGGACGCAACCTTCGTGCTTTCCACCGGCCTTCGATATCTGGCACGACATGACCAGACGCTGGAGCTCTCCATCAGTGAAGATGCAGCTATCGACACAGCCCCGGATATCGTCGCGAGACTCGCCTGGATCTACCGACCGACGCCAGGGCAGTAGCGGTTTACTGCAAGATGTCGGCTTGGACAGGCTACGGCCTGATCAAAGGCTTGCCTGAGCTTACCGGCAAACATGCTGTCCACAGCCTACTTGCGTTTACTGGCGAACAGAATCTCGAACACCTCATCATAGTGCGAGGCATGTTGCACGGTGAGCCCGGCGACGATGTGTTTGGGTAGCTCGGCCACATCCCGGCGGTTACCCTCGGGTAAAATGACTGCTTTCACACCGATTCGACGCGCGGCAATCAGTTTTTCGCGAATTCCACCCACTGGCAGTACTTCGCCGGTCAGTGTAATCTCACCGGTCATGGCGAGGGATTTACGCACCGGTTTGCGCAGCGCCAGAGACAATAGCGCGCTGGTCATGCTGATACCGGCACTGGGTCCATCCTTGGGTGTGGCCCCCTCAGGAACATGCATGTGCAGACTGCGTTGCATGAACCAGTCATCCCTCACCCCATAACGTGCGCTGTTGGTGGTCACGAAGCTGTGGGCTATCTGCGCTGATTCATTCATGACCTTTCCCAGCTGTCCTGTCAGCTGCAGACCACGCTCACGCGAGTGAACAGCGGTGGCTTCGATAGGCAATGTGGCTCCACCCATGGCTGTCCATGCCAGACCGGTTATCACGCCAATACCGCCCAGTTGCTTTTCAACGCGAAAAGGTGGTTCACCAACGAAATCGACCAGGTTCCGGTTACTGACGCTGACCGTGGTGGCCTTACCCAATAATTTCACGATCGATTTTCTCAGCACGCGGTGCAGCAGTTTCTCCAGGCCCCTCACTCCGGCTTCGCGAGCATAGCCCTCGATCAGAATCTTGATCGCCGAATCGCTGATCTTTACCTGCCCGGGTTTCACCTTGTTGCGTTCAAGCAATCGTGGCCACAGGTGTTGTCTTGCGATTTCCAGTTTCTCACTGGCGATATAACCGCCGAGGCGGATGACGTCCATACGATCCAGCAGGGGGCGCGGAATGGTGTCCAGCTGGTTGGCGGTGCAGACGAACAACACTTTCGACAGATCGACGCGGAGGTCCAGATAGTGATCGAGGAACTCACTGTTCTGCTCTGGATCAAGAACTTCAAGCATGGCAGAGGCAGGATCCCCCTGAAACGAGCTGCCCATTTTGTCGACTTCGTCAAGCATGATGACGGGGTTGGATACGTCAACATCCTTGAGAGCCTGCACCAGTTTGCCGGGCATGGCGCCGATGTAAGTACGTCTGTGCCCCTTTATCTCGGCCTCGTCACGCATACCGCCGACGCTGAATCGATAGAACTTGCGACCCAGGCACTCGGCGATGGATTTGCCGATGGAAGTCTTGCCAACACCTGGCGGGCCAACGAAAAGAAGGATCGACCCACTGATTTCACCACGAAAAGAACCCATGGCCAGGAACTCCAGGATGCGCTCCTTGATGTCTTCCAGTCCGGCATGATCGCGATTGAGAATGGTTCTTGCGTGGCGCAGCGACAATTTGTCTTTCGAATAGTTACCCCAGGGCACAGCGCTCAGCCAGTCCACGTAGTTCCGCGTCACCCCGTATTCCGGTGATCCCGTTTCCAGAATGGACATCTTGATTATTTCCTCATCGAAACGCTTTTGCACATGGCTGGGAGGATTACGTGATTCCATCCGTTTGCGGAATTCATCAATATCGGCGGTGCGGTCATCCTTGGCAATACCGAGTTCGCGCTGAATGATCTTCAGCTCCTCCCGCAGAAAGAACTCACGCTGGTGCCTGGACATTTTCTGTTCGACTTCCGAGCGGATTTCTGCCTGAAGTCTTGCCACCTCCAGCTCCTTGTGCAGCAGTACGAGAACACGCTCCATGCGCTTCTGCACGGGAATCGTATCCAGGATCTGTTGCAGCTCAGGGCCAGGCGCCGTGGTGATGGCTGCGGCAAAGTCGGCAAGTGGCGATGGATCATTCAGGTTGAAATGATTGAGGAAATTCTTGAGTTCCTCGTTGTACAGTGGATTCAGAGGAATCAGTTCCTTGATGGCCTGTATCAGCGCCATGGCGTAGGCCTTGATCTCAGGGGTATTGCGCGCGCGCTCGGACGGATAGGACACTTCTGCTGCGAACGGTGCGCTCCTGCTCAGCCAGCCATCGATTCGAAAGCGCTGCATACCCTGGGCAATGAACTGGATCTTGCCATTCCCGCGGACCACATTGTGCAATCGAACGGCGCAGCCGATATCGGCAAAATCCCCGGGTGAAGCACCTGCCTGCTCGTCCTGATCGCCGGCGTAGCACAAACCCAACAGGTGATGATCCATCTTGGCCAGGCGAGTGAAAGTCTCTTCCCAGGGGTCTTCATCAATCACCAGCGGCTGGACCTGCGCGGGAAAGAAGGGTCGTTCGAATATGGGCAGCAGTAACAGTTTGCCCGGCAGGTTCTGATCCGGGAGGATCAGGCCTGTGCCCGATGAGCTCTGGTCATTGCCAGTGTCCTCGGGTTCAGTTTCGACGATCAGTGGTTCGTCACTTTTATTCGAAGCCATTTCAAAGATTGTTTCAGCTGGTGATCTGGCGACCTGCAAGGCAACTGGCTGCTCACGGAAACCAGGGCCGGATCAGGAGAACCCAAGATAGGAAGTCATGAACATATGCCATGTTGCAGGCTTTTCAAGTTGTTGCGGAGAAACTTCCGGTGTGTACGTACCGGTCACCCGGCTCGCGGCCTCGAAGCCGGGTGCGGCAGACACCGCTGTGGCGACATCAGTCACCGGCCAACATATCCATCAAGCCTTTGAGTGCAACCTTGCCAGTCGTGCGAGTCTGTTCAGCGTCCCCCTTGCCCAGTTCCCCCATGACGGTCACGTCTTCCGGGGGCAGGTCGTCAAGAAAGCGACTGGCATCACAGGCACTGGTCTCACCGAACTGCTGGCGTGCGCGGGAACGGGTGAAAGTAAGGGTGTGACGTGCTCGCGTCATGCCTACGTAGGCCAGTCGTCGTTCCTCTTCGATGGTATCCGCTTCCACGCTATTACGGTGCGGCAGCAGATCCTCTTCCATCCCGACCATGAAGACATGGGGAAATTCAAGACCTTTGGCGGCGTGCAGTGTCATCAACTGGACCTGATTACTGTCTGTTTCCTCATCCTGGCGCGACAGCATGTCATGCAGGCAGAGTGAGCGAACGACTTCGATCAGCGGCTGATCCTTCTGATCCTCGTCGGTCAGTAAGCGCTCGATCCAGGCGAACAGCTCCTTGATGTTGTCGATGGCTCGTTGCGCCCTGGGTGGTGATTCGTGTTGCTTTTCAACCCATTCCACATAATCGATGTCATCGAATACACCTTTGAGTACGGCAAGTGTGTCACCTCGTTCGGCATTGTCTGCCGCCAGGGTCAGCCAGTTGGCAAAACGCTGCAGGCGATGCAGGGGGCGACCGGTGAGCTGAGTTTCAAGTCCGATATCATGACAGGCCGCAAACAGGCTGATGTTGCGGTTTCTTGCATGCAGCCCTAGTCTGCCAAGGGTCGTCGGGCCAATCTCGCGTCGTGGCGTATTGATGCAGCGTAGAAAGGCGGTGTCGTCGTCCGGATTCACCAGCAATTTGAGGTAGGCGAGCATGTCCTTGATTTCAGCCTTGTCAAAGAACGAACTGCCGCCACTGATCGAGTAAGGAATCTGTTTCTCGCGCAAGGCCTGTTCGAAGGCACGCGACTGGAAATTGCTTCGATAAAGAATTGCAAAGTCACCCCATCGAGTACCCTTCTGGTAGTGCCTGGTGAGTATCTCGGCGGCCACCCATTCTGCCTCGTCCAGGGTGTGCTTGCAGACGGACACACGCAGCATGTCGCCCAGACCCAGATCACTCCACAGGCGCTTGTCGAACACGTGCGGGTTATGGCTTATGAGCGCATTTGCACAGCGCAGGATCCTCTGGCTGGAACGGTAGTTCTGTTCCAGTTTGATGACTCTCAGATTCGGGTAATCATTCTGGAGTGCCATGAGGTTTTCCGGTCTGGCTCCTCGCCAGGAGTAGATGGACTGGTCGTCATCACCCACTGCCGTCAATGCACCGAATTTATCCACCAGCAGTCGCACCAGTTCATACTGGGCGGTATTGGTATCCTGGTACTCGTCTACCAGCAAATGTCGTATTCTGCCGCGCCATTTTTCGCGGATCTCAGAGTGCTCTCGAAGCATACTGACCGGCAGGCTGATCAGGTCATCGAAATCCACCGAGTTGCAGGCCCTGAGCAGGTCGTTGTAGCGGGCGTAGAGCAATGCCGAAATCCGCTCACTTTCTTCGGAGGCATTGGCCAGGGCCGCTGCCGCGCTGATAAAGTCGTTTTTCCATTGCGAGATCCTGTGTTGCAGCACACGCTCCTCGATGGCGCTGTTGCCTTCACGTATCAACTCTCGCAGTGAACTGAGCGAATCGCTCTGGTCCAGGATCGTGAATCCCTTACGCAGACCCACGGCCCCACCATCCCTGTGCAGCATCTGCATGCCAAGCCGATGAAACGTGGCAATGGTCAGACCCTTCATCTGGGCCGGGCTCAATTGTTTCTTTAACCTGAGGCGCATCTCGCTGGATGCCTTGTTGGTGAAGGTAACCGCGACAATGGACGACGGGGCATACGCCTGCTTTTCGATCAACCAGGCAATTTTCCGGGTGATGACCCCCGTCTTGCCACTGCCGGCTCCCGCCAGTACCAGCAGTGGGGTCTCGAAATGTCGGACGGCAGCCAGTTGTTGCGGATTCAGGGCCATTGAGAGTGGGCGCGACAGGGGCGGGGCGGCAAGTCTACTGGTTTCACTCGAAAATGTTCAGTCTTGACAGGCGCGGGATTGTTCGGTTTTTCCATTTCCGTGGGAAACCGATACTGGCAATCCTGAGCATGGAACTCCAGTCGGAATCGACCATAGTGTACTGGATCTCTCGAGTTAACAGACTCGGTATGTATGATCGGAAACGCTTGGCCCGTATACTGTGAACATACTGGATTGACACTCGGGGTGTGTGTGGAACTGGACATGGCAGCAGCGCTGCTGGCCGCTGAAGAGGCGGCGCTGGCAGCACAGCAGGTAATCGATGAGTATGTCTCTCGCGGAGACTGGAAGGTGACGCTGAAATCGGACAATTCACCGGTTACCGAGGTTGATCTGGCTGCTGAACAGGCCATCAAGTCCGTATTGGTCCGGGCATTGCCCCAGGCCGCGTTTTTTGGCGAGGAGACTGGCGCGGCTGACGCCGCCATTGCCGATGCCGAAGGCGCACGCCTGCGTTGGCTGGTCGACCCGATAGACGGTACCAAGAGTTTCATTCGCGGGATGCGCTATTACTCAACCCAGATTGCCCTGGAAGTAGATCAGCAGATTCGCCTGGGTGTGTCCAATGCGCCGGCTTATGGCGAGCGGGTGACAGCCGTGCTGGGCCAGGGCACCCGGCTCGACGGCCGACGGATTCACTGCAGCGAAATCACCAGCATCGATGACGCTTTTTTCTCGGCAGGGAATCTCACTACTCTGGCTCGCGATGCGTCGCGCTGGTCGCGCTACGGCACGCTGGTCTCCCGTGCCAGGCGTGTGCGTGGCTATGGCGATTTTTGCCATTACCACCAGTTATGCAGCGGACAGGCGGATCTTGTGCTGGAGTCCGATGTGAACATTCTTGACATCGCGGCGCTGTCGCTTGCCGTGGCAGAGGCAGGCGGTATCATGACTGACATGACGGGGCAGCCGGTCACCGAAGCAACGACTTCAGTACTGGCGGCCTGTACCGTAGCGTTACATGATGAGGCGCTGTCGCTGCTTCACGGGCCGCGCAGCTGACGGAAAACAGAAGGCACCATGGTGTGAAGCTTCCCTATTATAATCCCGGCCGTCGCAGCCTGACATTTTCGCTGATTCTGTTGCTGGCGCTTACCCTGCTGGTGTTGACGGGCCTGGGTGTTTTCCGGCTCTATTTCGATTTCGACTGGATGGCTGGAGAGAGCGATACCGGGCAGCTGTTCTCGCTGAATGTGCGCGGTGGCCAGTCTTTCAATCTGTTCGAAGCAGACTCTTTCGGTCCCACTTTCTGGATCAGTTTGTGTGTCTTTACCCTGCTGTGCATATTCATGCCCATGTTCCGCATTCCCGGCGGGTCCCTGCTTGCCGGTGCAACCGTATTCGGCCTTTTGTATCTGCATTATCGGTACAGCGCCTCCCTGCCGCAGATTCCCATTGAATTTGAACTGCTGACGGTACTGGTTCTCTACGGGATCTACATCATGCTCAGTTACATTGGTGAAGTGCGCGATCGCATACGGGTGCACCGTCTGCTCAGCCAGTACGTACCGGCTGAACTTGCCAAAGAATATCAGCGAGATCCACAGGCCTTGCAGCTCAGCGGAGAGGAGCGGGAAATCAGCGTACTGTTTTGCGATGTGGTCGGGTTCTCGTCCGTCTCCGAACAGCTTCAACCGCCACAGTTGGCGGATTGGCTGAACATGTTTTTCAGCCACGTTACGCGCATCGTGGTGCGCTATCGCGGCTCGATAGACAAGTATATGGGGGATAGCGTGATGGCCGTGTGGGGGGCGCCTACGGCCAGCCAGACGCACGCGTATGATGCGCTGTGTGCTGCCATGGACATGCAGACTGAGCTGGAATCACTCAATGCCAGGTACCGGGAACGCAAGTTGCCCGAGATCACGATGGGAATCGGCATCAGTACCGGTCTTGCGATGGTCGGTCCACTTGGGTCCGAGTATCGAATGGATTACACAGTCGTAGGTGACAGTGTCAACGTGGCGCAGCGACTCGAGGGCCAGACCAGGAAATACCAGGTGCCCGTCATCGTCAGTGACCGTACGGCAGAGGCGTTACCGGATATGCTTTTCCGGGAACTGGATACGGTCACCGTCAAGGGACGCAGCCAGCCGGTCACGATGTTTGAACCATTGGGACAGAGAGATCAGCTCAGCGAGCTGGCTCTGCAGCGACTCGATCTGCATGAGCAAGCCATGAGCGCCAGCAAACAAGGTGACTGGAACACGGCGGCGACACTTTTTTCGCGGTTACGCGACGAATGGGGACCCTCCAGCATGTACGAGCTGTACCTCAGAGGTATAGAGCAGGCGATGGCAGCCCGGGGAGGTACCTGACAGGGAAGCGCTCCGTAGCCGGGATAGTATTCAGTTCGTCAGTCAGAATCGCAATCGTGGGTGTCCAGCGTCGCAGTGATCCAGTCGTGGCCATTGAAATGTTCCTGCGGGCGAAAGTCGGTCTTGTACTGCATTTTCTGGCAGCCGTCGACCCAGTAACCCAGGTACAGATAGGGTATGTTCATGGTCCTGCAGAGTGCGATCTGCTGCAGGATGCAGAATCTGCCCAGACCTCGAGCCTCGAGTGCCGGGTCAAAAAAGGTATACACCGCCGAGAGTCCGTCACTGGTGGCGTCGGTCACCGCAATGGCGATGACTTCATCTGACCACCTGGTCTCGATGAATAGCGTCTCACCCCACGGGTTCAGCAGGAATCGCTCGAAGTCTTCAGGATCCGGATTGTCCATACCGCCATCCGGATGCCGGGCACTCAGATAGCGGTTGTACAGCCGAAAATATTCGTCTGTGTAGCGAGCATGCTGAAAATCGACGGTCAGATCGCTGTTGCGTTTGAGATTGCGTTTGTCCGTGCGCCGTGGTCGGAAATCCGCACTGCGTATGCGCACGGGTACGCACGCTGAACACGAGGTGCAGCCGGGTCTGTAGACGTACTCGCCCGAACGCCTGAAGCCACGCTTTATCAACTGGTTATAGACAGCCCTGGGGTCAGGGTGGTGTGGATCCGCATAAATGTTGACGGCTTGCCGGCCGTCCAGGTAACTGCATGGATTGACCGATCCCTGAAACAGTTTGATGCGTTGTTGCGTCATTGAGGTGATGGTACCAGTGGTTCACTGCTCGCATTCAGGCAGACTTGCCAGCCCCAGCTCATCAGGATACCGGCGCAGGGCCTGTTCCAGCGATTTTTCCTCCTTCTGCCATGGCTCCTCGTCAAGTTGCTGCAGATAATCACGCAGGCATAGCCACGCAGCGTCGCAATTGTTCAATCGCGTGGCGCAATGTTCAGCCCAATGCCGCTGTTGCCCGGTATCCAGTGACTGCGGGTAATTCCTCGCCTGGTAGCGCCAAACCATTTCGTTCAGTCGTCGATCTTCGAAGTGTCCGAGCTGAGCCGGAAGTTCGCTGGCCAGTTTGTCAGGTGCTATTGCGAGTATGGTCCTGAGTCGTTGCCGGTCCGCTTGTGACAGGAACGCGCCGCTGTACAGGGTTCCGTCCACATCGGGTGCCGGATCGACTTCCCAATGGCGAGTCATGGCCGATTGGATCTTCTCCAGTGTCTGCTCATTGCACAGAGGCTGTGCCCATTGGGCATGCTGCAGAATCTGCTGGCGATCCATCTGCAGCCGCATTGCGTCCTCATCCCGAAGAGTAGACAGTGGCACAATGACGGGACACTTGTTGATGTGTACGGTGCGCAGTCCGGGACGAGGAGCGTCGTTCTCCGACCGTTCGCTGCCAGGTAGAAACAGCTGTCGTGCGATCTCGTCGGCATCCATGTCAAGCAGGTAACGAGGGTCATGTTGCAGATCCAGCACAATGACGCCGTTGCTGTTCTGCGGATGGCGCACCAGAGGGAAGATGGCACCGAGATTGTGCCTGTTGCCGGGTATCATGCCGGATACCTGCAGGCACACCCTGCGTTCGCGCGTGTTGAGCATCCGGCTGACGCTGGCCTTTCCCCGGTTGGCGAACAGGTACTCGAAAAGCCGGGGCTGTTTCTGCCGGAGGAGTCTGGCCATACCGATGGTGGCCCACACGTCGGACATTGCATCGTGCGCGTGTCCGTGTTCGATGCCATTGGCGAAACTGAGGTGCTCCAGACGGTTGCTCGCACTCCCATCTTCGTTGACAGGCCACTGGATGCCCTCGGGCCTGAGAGCCCTGGCAAGACGGACGACATCGATCAGGTCCCAGCGCGAGTTTCCGTCTTTCCATTCGTACTCATAGGGATCCTGAAGGTTTCTGAACAGTGCGTGTCTGGTGAACTCATCGTCGAAGCGGATGCTGTTATAGCCCACTGAGCAGGTGTGTGGTTGACCGATTTCTCGCACGATCTGTTGCATGAATTCGGCTTCGCAGACACCTTTTTCATTGGCCAGTTGCGGCGTGATGCCCGTTACCCGGCAAGCGCCGGGGCTCGGCAGGTAATCAGATGGCTGCTGACAGTAGACAGTCATCGGTTCGCCGATGACAGCGAGTTTTTCGTCGGTTCTGACGCCTGCAAATTGACAGGGACGATCCCAGGCCGGATGTGTACCGAAAGTTTCGTAGTCGAACCAGTAGAAACTCACCATTGCAGGTCATCAGGCACTGGGAATTCGTCATAGCCATCCTGTTCGTCTGCCACGTCAGCCTGCGTGGCAGGCGTAACGACAGTCCATTCGGGATTGAGTGTGCGGATTGCACTGGCGCATTCGTCCGGTACCAGCCAGGTGGCGCCGTTGAGACGGGTGATGACCAGCGAACCTGCAATCAGTTGCTGTCGAATATCGTCCCTGACGTGTAGCTCGCGAATGCGTTTGTTCAGGATGAATCGGAAGACAGAGTCACCCTGGTACTCCCTGATGGCTGCATCTTCGATGAGTTTCCTGATGCTGGCCTTGAGGGTCCTGCGAGCTTCCAGCTGTACATCCGGAGGGTGTCGTTCCACTTTCCGGCTGCTGCCGTTCGCCTTGACAAGGGTGTTCGAGTTCGCAGGCTGCCGTTTACCTTCAGCGCCCGGTGTGCGGTGCCCGTGCCCGCCGGACTTCCGCTGCCTGGGTCTGGAGGATTCCTTCGGTGGACTGAATCCGGCATTGAGTAATTGATCCCGCAGCGAATCAGACATGGCTCAGGAATTCCAGACAGATGCGGGTGAACTGGGCTGGTTTCTCGGCATGAGGCCAATGTCCAGCCCCCTCGATCTCCTTGACGGATGGTTGTGTGCAGACAGCCTTGATGGTCGGTTCGTCGGCAGCTGACAGGTAGTCGCTGCTGCCGCCCTTGATAAACAGCGCGGGTGTTTCGATGCGCTTGCTTATGGTCGGTGGCTGGCAGATCAGTGGGTAGTCCTCTGCCAGTCGGTCCAGGTCAAAGCGCCAGCGAAAGCGACCGGATTCGTGCCGGAACAGGCTTTTGAGCAGGAAAGCGCGCACGCCTGCATCCGGAATGGCGGTACGCAATCGGTTGTCTGCCTCGCGTCTGTCGGTCAGTGTCTGCAGATCCAGTGACTGCAGGGCATCCAGGACAGCCTGGTGATGTGGTGGATACTGTTTGGGAGCGATATCCACCACGCACAGACTTTGCAGATGGTGAGCATCGGGATGCCCTGCCATGCACAGGGCTACCTTGCCACCGAGTGAATGGCCAAGGAGATGATATTCCCTGAGTCCAAGCCGCGAAACTTCCTCCAGTACTTCCTCAGCCATGGCCTCGATGGACAACCTCGGCAGAGATGGCGACAAACCGTGTCCCGGGAGATCCATCCGTACGACCGAGAGCGTTCTCTCCATATGCAGCGAGACTGAGCGGAAATTGTCCAGGCTGCCAAACAGACCGTGCAGCATGACCAGCACCGGTCCCTGACCAGCCTGCTGAAAGTTCAATCTGCTCATTGGGTGATCGCCTGGGTTACACTCCGGCGTCCGTGGAATTGGAAGTTCATCGTGTACTCCGAGGTAAGGCAAAGAGTCGACAAGCTGGTCCAGGGCCAGTCACCCGAAGCCTGGGCCGGGCGCATGGTTGGCCTGGAAAAGGAATCATTGAGGGTCAGGAGCAACGGGGGCATATCACAGGCTGATCATCCCGAAGCTCTCGGGGCGGCATTGACTCATCCGTACATCACCACGGACTTTTCGGAAGCGTTGCTTGAAATGGTAACACCCCCGTGTGACAGCGCTGAACAGGCTCTGCATTTTCTGATGTCGATCCATCAGTTCATCGTACAACGTCTGCCAGCGGGAGAATACCTTTGGAACACCAGTATGCCCTGCATTCTGCGCGGCGGGCAGAGCGTCAGAATCGGTGAATACGGTACCTCGCACAGTGGTCAGATGAAGCACGCCTACCGACGGGGTCTGGGTCTGCGTTACGGTCGCCGCATGCAGGCCATTGCGGGTGTACATTTCAATTTCTCCATGCCTGAAGCCGCCTGGCTGCTGCGCGACGCACTGTCGGGCGCTTCACAGGCTGCCAGTTCGCCAGGACTACAGTCGCAACTGGATGCAATGGATGATCGCCAGGTGCAGATGCAGCGTACCAGCGGCTATTTCCAGATGATGCAGAATCTGCTACGCATCGGATGGATTGTGCCCTATCTGTTCGGTGCCTCCCCTGCCATTTGCCAGAGTTTCCTTGCAGAGGGCGAGGGAGACGAGTTGGAGATCTGGAACCAGAGTTCGCGTTTTGCGCCGTTCGGAACTTCATTGCGCATGGGCAAGATCGGCTATCGTTATCGCGAAGAGGACCCCATTGACCTGAGTGTGCGGCATACGGATATCCAGGCGTACATCGAAGACATCATAGGACACGTCTCCACGGTACACCCGCCCTACCAGGCCATGGGGGTGCGTGATGCAGAAGGCCGGTTTCAGCAATTGAGTGCCTGTCGGCTGCAAATCGAGAACGAGTACTACAGCTCGGTGCGGCCCAAGCAGATAGCCGCGCAGGGTGAGTTACCGATACACGCGCTGCAGGAGCGCGGCATCCGCTATCTGGAGTTGCGATCGGTAGACGTCAACCTGCTGGATCCGGCGGGCGTCAATCTGCACCAGATAGCCATGCTGGAAATGCTGATGATGTTTGCCTGGCTGGCCACACCGGAACCACTGGGGGCAGAGGAGCTTGCAGCCTGCTCGCGCAATGTGAAAGAGGTTGCCCACCGTGGCCGCGAGCCGGGACTGCAACTTGATGGGCCTGATGGAAAGGTCGAATTGAAACAGTGGGGCAGGGAAATTCTGGAATGCCTGGAACCGGTCGCTGCCTGGCTCGATTCCGATCGGCAGAGCCCGCTGTATGTGCCAGCACTGCGCGATCAGCAGGCTCGCATCGAAGATGCAGACCTGACGCCCTCGGCCAGGATGATTGCCGGCATGAAGAAGGCCGGTTCCTTTTTCGAGCATGCGCAGAATCTCTCCAAAAGTCATGATCTGGCACTGCGTGCAATGCCCGAAGACGACGTGTTGATGAAGGAGCTGCAGGAGATGGTCGAGCAATCCCGGCTCAGGCAACTTGACATGGAGGCAAGCAGCCAGGGTGCATTCGAGGGGTTCCTGTCTGCGTACCTGGGACAGATTCACCCCAGGGCAAGCGAGTCGTGAGGGCAGGCTACGGCGCTGTCATTCTGGCAGGTGGCCAGGCCAGGCGAATGGGTGGTAAGGACAAAGGCCTGGTGCCACTTGCAGGGGCGCCGATGATCAGTTACGCATTGCTGACCATACAGCCGCTGGTGGATCGCTGTGTCATCAATGCCAACAGGAATTTCGAGAGTTATAGCCGGCTGGGCGTACCGGTCATTCCTGACAAGCTGCAAGGACACCTCGGGCCGCTGGCGGGTCTCAGTGCGGCAATCGATGCCCTGGATACCACCTTCGTGCTGATGTGCCCCTGTGATTCGCCCTTTGTCCAGGCAGGCCTGATCAGTGCACTATTGCAGGATTGCGGGCAATTCGATGCGGATCTGGCCGTTCCGGACGACGGTGAGCGTTTGCAGCCCGTGTTCGTGGTGGTCAATCGGCGGGTCAAGCCCTCACTGGACGCATTTCTCGCCTCCGGCAAGCGCAAGATCGATCAATGGTTCGACGACCTGGCGGTCAGAAGAGTTCCGGCATCTGCCTATAGGGAATCCTTTCGCAATATCAACACCGAGGCGGAACGCCTGGCCGCCGAGCAGGATCTGTCCCGATGATCGAACGGCAATCCTCCTGCGACGATGCTCTCGAACCCTCTTTGTTACCTGTAGAAGAAGCCCGTCGGCGGCTTTTCTCCTCATTGCAGGTTGTCGACGAGCTGCAGAACGTCTATATAAACAAGGCGTTGGGTCGTGTGCTGGCAGCGGATGTGATATCGCCACTGGACGTTCCCGCGCAGGCCAACTCTGCCATGGATGGGTATGCAATCAGTCGGAGCAGTATCCCCAATTCCGGCGAAGCTTCGCTGGCCGTCATCGGCACCGCGTGGGCCGGGCAGCCGTTTTCCGGGCATGTCGGAGAGGGAGAAGCGGTGCGGATCTTCACCGGTGGCATCATGCCTGAAGGTACTGATACGGTGGTCATCCAGGAACATGTGCGCCTCGCACCTGGTGATTCCTCCGGTACCGAATCCATAGACGTGGACTGCCATGTTGTTCCGGGCAAGAATGTGCGCCAGGCTGGCGAGGACGTTACGCGCGGCCAGGCAGTTCTCCAGGGCGGGCGCAAATTGCAGGCGGCGGATATTGGCATTCTGGCCTCCCTGGGAATTCACCGCGTCGAGGTCATCAGACCCCTGGAGGTGGCGTTTTTCACCACCGGTGACGAACTGCAATCACTGGATGAACATGCGATCGGGACTGATCTCGAACCGGGAAAACTGTTCGACAGCAACCGCTATACACTGGCCGCCCTGTTGGCTGGACTGCAGGTGAATGTCATTGATATGGGTATAGTTCGTGACGACGAGACTGAAACCCGCAGAGTGCTTCAGGCGGCAGCGGCATCAGCGGACGTGGTGATTACTTCCGGGGGAGTCTCCGCCGGTGAGGCAGATTTCGTCACACGGGTTTTTCACGAGTTGGGGGAGGTGAGTTTCTGGAAGCTGGCGATGCGGCCCGGACGGCCACTGGCTTATGGCCACATCGGCAAGGCCGCCTTTTTCGGGCTGCCAGGCAACCCGGTGGCAGTCATGGTGACTTTTCTGGAATTCGTACAGCCTGCCCTGAAGTACCTTTCTGGTATGCGTGACATTGAACCGCTGATGCTGCCCGCTCGTTGTCTGTCACGACTGCGTAAACCCCCGGGACGGGTCGAGTACCAGCGTGGCGTCATGTCGCTGGATAACAACGGCGAACTGACAGTAGAGTCCACCGGTAAGCAGGGTGCCGGCAGGCTGAGCTCCATGAGCAAGGCCAATTGCCTGATCGTGATTGCCAGCGAGGCCGATGGTGTATTGCCTGGTGACCGTGTCCATGTTCAGCCGTTCCATGGCCTGCTGCCCGGTTGAGTAGAGTGGTGGTAGGCGTTATGCCGGCAGACAGTATAATCTGCGGATGGTGGGGCGATCGTGCGACATCATCGGACTAAACTGTGCGTTGAATCACAACCAAAAGCCGTTATTCGGTGAAGAACACCGGTAACCTAGTGCATATCTTGCAATCAAGCTGCCATCCCTGAACAGAGCGTTGTGTCATTGCTCCCAGATTACTGTATCCGACCTCTGATCGTGCAATCGTCGTCATGACCACTCGACTTCTGCTGGTGGAGCCTTCTGCCACCATGCGTTACGTACTTGAAAAGCACGCACAGTCGCTGGGATTTACCGTGGACGTAACCGAGAGCTATACCTCGGCGGCTGAGTCACTGGACAAGCAGTACCAACAATTCGGCAGGGAATACGGTGGTTTGCTGTTTGGCTGGCCCACCACACCCCAGGCCGAGGCAACGGCACTTGCGAGCCTGCTCGAACAATCAGCGTACAAGGATCTGCCCGTCGTGGTCATGTCCACGGATATGCGAGCGGAGACACGAGCCTGGGTCGCCGGTCGAGACAATACCGCAGTGCTTGCCTGGAAAGAATACCAGGGACTGGACGCCCTGTTGCAACGCCTCATCGAGGTCGTCACGGACGACGGCGATACGTTCAATGCCAAGTTCGACAACAGTGACATCCATTTGCTGGTCGTGGATGACTCCGCAACCATCCGCTATTCACTGCGTGACCTGTTCCAGATGCAAGGGTATCGGGTCAGCCTCGCTGCCACCCAGGAAGAAGCTCTCAAGCAGGCTACCTCATCGGTGGTGGATATTGCCGTGCTGGATTTTTACCTGACAGAGACCACAGGTGACCTGTTGTGCCGCGAGTTGTTGACTGACCCGGCTGTCGGCGACATCGTGTGCACGGTGCTGACTGGAACCTACAGCGATCACATCATCAAGCGAAGTCTGCGTGCCGGTGCTGTGGAGTGCATGTTCAAGAACGAATCAAGTGAACTGCTGTTAAGTCGGATCGATGCCATCAGTCGCTTTGTCAGGCAACGCCGAGACCTGCAGGGCGAGCGAGTCCTACTTGAAGAAATCATCGAAACGGTAGCCGGCGCAGTGCTCGTCGTCGAGCCTGATCACCGCATCAGCTACATCAACGACGCCGGACTGCTGGAATTGCAATTGAGCAGCAGGGATTCACTGGTAGGTCAGCAGAGCGAGACTCTGCTGGAAATCGAAGGTCCCGGGGCTGCTGGCCGAACACAGCATTCGGCGATATGGCGTCGGCCGGACGGTGAACCGGTGAGTATCGACTATGAGCATACCCGTATCGAGCAGTCCGGACGATCCCTGATTCGGTTTGCGCGCTCACGCATCGCAGTGAGTACCTCATCCGCTGCGGCCACGGACGCCATCGACAGGCACGCTGCGAGCGCTCAGCGAGTGATCGAGCAGTTATCACTCTTGCCCGCCGCTGAACGATTCATAGAGCAGATGCAACACTATCTTGCAGATACCGACAGCCGGCAGGAGCGAACCAGCCTGCTGATTCTGGATGTGTCTGCCCGGGATGCAGACGGTCGCTCCCATCCGGTTGACGAAACTTCCGCCCTGTTGGCGGTAGTCATCCCGGTGCTGGAAGGTATCTACAGACGACCCGGACACGTGGCCCGGCTGACTGGCAACCGTTTCGGTTTCCTGCTGAGACATCGTCAGGAAGCCCAGGTCTACCTGCTGGTGCGCAAGATAATGCAGCTTTGCATCGAGCTGAAGCATGACATCGAGGGAATGACCATTACCTGTACCGGTAGCCTGCTGAGTCTCGTTGAAAACCGGGAACATGCAAAGGAGACCTTGCTTCAGCACGCATTCAAGGGTGTCGATCTGGTCAATTCCCGCGGACCGGACCAGGTCCTGCTGATGGATCTGAGGCGCATGCTCAGTGCGTATCCGGCAACAGAAAATCAACCACTGCAGTAAAAGCATCCCGCGCTGCGGGCGACTGCCGTCTCACCCACAGATAACCGTGGCCCAGTCCGCCTGCAGTGTGTAATTGCACCGGAGTGCCTGACGAGTCGAGGCGTGCGGCAAAATCTGTGGCGTCGTCGCGCAGCGGGTCCAGTTCTGCCGCACCGATGAACGTTGCCGGGAGTCCGTCCAGGGCTGCTACCGTCAGTGGTGCTGCCAGCGGATCAGGCAGGGTCTCACCGCCGACATAGCTGACGAAAAAAAAACGCATCAGCTCCGGACTCAGGCCAGGGACGTCGCGGTTTTCGGCAAACGAGGGTCGTTCCATGTCGGCTCCCAATGCCGGATAGATCAACGCCAGCCTTGCCGGCAATGCGACCTGGTCCCGCAGGCACAGGCAGGCTGATACTGCAAGACTGGCACCGGCGCTGTCTGCCGCCAGTCTGTAGCCGGTCATGTCCAAACCGAGTGCCATCGATGCGTCTGCCAGGCTGGTGAGAACATCAAGCGTGTCATGCAGAGCCGCAGGAAAGGGATGTTCAGGTGACAGACGATAGTCCACGGATACGACATTGAGTCCGGTACGCAACGCAAGATCGACACAGATTCCATCGTGCGTATCGAGATTACCGAGAACCCAGCCACCACCATGCACGAATACGCAGGTTGCCGGTGAATCCTCGCAGGTTTCGTGGCGGTAGAGGCGTATGGGAATGGCATGGCCATCACGCCCGGTGACCGTTCGATCTTCCCTTGCCGGTGCGTTATCGACGGCATCATTGGAGATACTTGCCTGGCGGGCAAAGCCTGCGCGCATCTGTTCGAGTGTCGGTTGAAAACCTGCCGGTACGGGAGGGTTACTGGCCAGCAACCAGTTGGCATACACCGGGTCTAGTCTGGCTGCGAGAGAGTCTGGTAGTGTCATGAGTACTGGCCATGTTTAACGAGTCCGGTCGGGCGGCAGTGTAACCGACAGTGGCATGCCTACCGCAGTACCAGCAGTTCGCCGACTCTGTTGTCGATTGAAGCTCCCTGGCCGGCTGGGATTCCCATCATCAGGGTACTGGCGTCGCCAGACAGCGCGATGTCGCCGGCAAATGCCTGTTTGGCAAGTACAGGCAAGTCTTCCGGGAGCTCCAGGGCAGATCGCCAGGCTCGCCTCGCATCGTGGTAGGAAAAGGTGCCAATGGCTGCGTCCGGAAGCACCCCTGACGATGCGTCACCCTCAGCCTGCCAGCCAAGAACCACGGTACCCAGGGTATCATCCGCACGCAGGATCAGCCGCGCATCCATCCGCAGTGTGGGTGCTGCGCGCAGTGAATTCAGCACACTGACGTTGCGGGTGCTGTTGTCTGTACCGTTCTCGGCAGCCTCGTGCACGCGGTAGTGCCATAACACCGGGGTTCGCCAGCTCAGTGAACTGGGCTCCCAGCCTGCAACAAGCAGGGCATCGCCTCCGGCGTCGCTGGTGATGTCCAGGTCTGCCAGTGCATCGAACCCCTCTAGCGGAAATCGATTGATCCGATTCCAGTCGCTCGCAGGGTCAGTCTGCATCCACGCACTCAGAAAAATCTGCCCGGACTCTTCATGTAGTGTAAAGACTCGGGATAGTGATGAATTACCTGCGCTGGCAACTGCAGTGGATTCTCCTGACAGGACTTCCAGTGATGCAGGTGCGAGGGTCTCTGTGGAATTCTCGAATCCCGCCCCTGCAGACCAGCCATTGCCGGTGTCGTGGTAACTGACCAGGATTTCTCCGGCATGCAAAAGCAGACGACTGCCGTCATGCGATAGCGTCAGCTTGTCAATCCCCGGGCGCCTGGGGTCGAGAGCTTCGGGCAAGGCAGCCGATTTCGCGGCAGGTGCCGCAGGCCTCGGTGCGACCGGCCATCTGGCAGTCTCGATCCACGTTTCCCCTAGTCGTTGCAGTATCCGTATCTGCCTTTCCTGCGAACGTCTCCTCTCCCTGATAAGCACGGCGATGGTGTCTCCATCAGCGTCAGTGGCGCTCATCATCGATCTGGCAGGTGATGCGGACAGACCGGTAAGAGTGAGCCGCTGCAGGTAGATCCAGTCGTTGTCCACGCGCAAGTGCAAATCCAGCGCACCTTCCACCGGCAATGTCGACACCGACAACGTGGCATTCCGGGTTATCGTGACGTGCTCTGCGAAGCGCTCACCGGTGATGTAAACAGCAGGCCGAAGCTGCGTGATCGTCTGGTTCGCCAGCCCCTGCAATGTCATGCGTGGCGAACTCACGCAATCGTCAAACGAACACAATTCGACACGTAGCCGCTCGTGGTGCCAGGCTGTGAGGTGCGTTCTGCTGTGCACACGAAACCTGGAGGCCTCGTGGTCAGTGCTTTCGTACACCAGCGTCTCTTCGCCAGTCAGCGAATCGTAGTGGAAAACCCGGACGGACTTCTGTGAATCGATGGGTGTCCATTCAAGCAGCAGTGTTCCCGGCTCGCCCATTATCGACAGCCTTACCTGTGCTGGTGGATACAGCGTATCGTCTGCCAGGTTGCCCGACGGCCCGTCGGGCAGAGCGTCGGACAAAGCTGGGAGGCGTTCTGCCTGTTGTTCGACGGTCTCTGCAGACACCGCGTTATGCCCGGCGGCATCCGCCTCAGCAACCCGGCCGGAACTGGCGGGGGCTCTGGCACAGGCACTGAGCAGCAGCGCCGCGAGTAGCAGAAGCAAATGCGCAGGTGCAGGATCGTGCCCGGGTTGTTGAACGTTGAGCATTGAATGGAAGCGGTCCACGAAGCCTGCATCGGAAGTCAGTGGCGAACGGGATTGAAGGAACTTCGGCTGAAAACAGGTATTCGGTTTGAGCCGTCTGTAGAAGTTGTCCGAAGCGTTGACAATCCCGTCCGCGCCAGCATCGCGATGCAAGATGTGGTCCGGGACATGCGCTCCGGGACACGTGCTGGTCGAGCAGAGGGCATTCCAGTGTCAGGGCGGCGCTGCTGGCCTGGCGCAGAATACCGGTGCTGATTCGGGTGCCCGTGCAGCCCGCGGGATGCTCGGCTGTGTCAGGCCCGGCGAGCGAGCATGGGACCGACATCCTCACCACCTACCAGATGCATGTGGATATGTGGAACCTCCTGACGACCATGTTCACCGCAGTTGACGATCAAGCGGTATCCCGTTTCGTTGATGCTTTCGTCGCGAGCTATCCGCCTGGCAACCGTGAACATACGGCCCAGGGCAGCTTCGTCCTCGTCGCAGACGTCGTCCACCGACGGTATGTGGCGGTTCGGCACTATCAGTACGTGCGTTGCGCGTTGCGGATTGATATCACGAAAGGCGGTGACCAGCTCATCCTGATAGAGCATGTCCGAAGGCAGCTCCTTGCGGATGATTTTGCTGAAAATAGTTTCTTCATTCATGCTGGAGTTCTCGTGCGTAGATGGCTTAATCCGGACTATTCATGAAATCGCCGAATCCGTTCACTGGAAGGATTTGGCGATTTCATGAATAGTCCGGATTAAAGCATTATACTGTGCAGCTTCGAACCTGGCCGGTGCCTGGCGCGGACCATTCATGGAACGCTTGATCCTCCACCATTGGTCTGCGCCAGGCGACATCCCCTATTGCAGTAATCACAGACCATTCGTATGGGCAACAGACTGTCAAAAATCTACACCCGTACCGGCGACGATGGGACGACAGGTCTCGGTGACGGCAATCGTACTGTCAAGGACAGTGAACGCGTGGCTGCGTACGGCACCACTGATGAGCTGAATTCCGTCATCGGTATGGTCCTGGCGGTCGGCGTCCCTGAGGCGATAGGCAAGGTATTGCATGAGGTGCAGCATCACCTGTTCGATCTGGGAGGAGAGTTGTGCATTCCGGGCCATCAGGCCATTCAGCAGCAGCATATAGACTGGCTCGAACAGACGCTGGACCATTTCAACGAGCAATTGCCTGCCTTGAAGGATTTCATTCTTCCTGGTGGAAGCCAGGCGTCTGCGACCTGTCATCTGGCCAGGACTGTCTGCCGGCGCGCCGAGAGACTCGTGGTCAGTCTGCAGCGTGAGGAAACAATTCCGCCATTTAGTATGAAATACCTCAATCGCCTGTCGGATTTACTGTTCGTGATCGCGCGGGTACTGGCGCGCCAGGATGGCGGTACCGAAGTGTTGTGGCAGAAAGATCGCCCAACGATAGACCTGGTGTAACCGTGCTGCCAGATTCGGAACTATTACGCATCACTGTTCCCTGTGTGCAGTACGTCCATGCTGGCAACCGTTTGCCTGTTCCACCTGTACAACAGTTTTAACCCGGTAGTAGCCGAAATTTAACGTCGACTTCGTTCAAACTCGTGAAAATGACTGGATTTTGCCCCATGGCGGCCGCTAGAAAAAGACAGGACGTTCAGGTGAATTCACAGCAGATATGCCTGGGGATCCTGTCTTTTCCCTATCGTCGAACCAGATAGCCAGTAGTCACGATGTCTTTTCAGCAACGACAGAAAACCGACACCTTGAACGTTGCGCGTGTCTTCATGCTGTGCATGACCAGCACCATGGTCGTGGGATTTTCCAAGCCGGGTCCCGTGGTCGATGAGGCCCCTGTGGCAATCGAAGAGTCCGCTCCGGTGGCTCTTACGAGGGCAAAACCACTAACGATGCCTGAGCCGGCAGAGATCAAAGTGCCGGTTCGTCGCCCCAGCAGCTTCGGTGGTGATGCGATTCTCAATCCCGTATTCGGCATCGTCAGTCATCGGCACTGGTTCGGCGTCACCACGTACTCACCGGACAGGGCGAGGGCAGCGCTTGAGAGTGCTTTACCCGGCCACTTTCACGGCGTCGGGTTTCCCGATATTCGTTCAGACCGGTCCAGGAAAAAGAAACTGAGTTTCAGCCTGGACAATCCGTCCAGCTGGAGACAGATGATTACATGGCGCGCTGTCGACCAGCAGTCCGAGTCAAGAGAGCCGATAGCCCACGTGCGATGCATGGGATTGACGCCCCAGGCTGTTGCCCGGCGCGCTGATCGTTATGACCGGCTGATACTGGATATTGCCGTCGAGCATGATGTCAGCGTCAGTCTCATCAAGGCGATAATCACGGAAGAGTCGTGTTTCAACAACACCGCGCTGTCTCCGGTTGGTGCGCAGGGATTGATGCAACTGATGCCCGCGACAGCCCGATGGCTTAACGTAAACGATCCCCTGGATCCGGCAGACAATCTGCGAGCCGGTGTGCGTTACATTGCCTCTCTGCAGGAACAGTTTGAATCGCTGGAATTGGCATTGGCCGCCTATAATGCGGGGCCTGGTAATGTACGGCGCTACAAGGGTGTGCCTCCTTTCGCCGAAACCCAGGCCTATGTGCAGAAAGTCAAGGCCCATTACCGACGGTATGTAGCGGCAACGAGTCTCGCAGCACGCTGAGGTGTTGAGCCGGGTCGCGCACCTCGCAGCACCTGGGGTACTGAATCGAAGAGAGAGCACATTCCTGTTTCAACAGATCAGCGGCAGCAGCCGTGTGGTCCAGTGAGTTGACTGCCTTTGCTGATAAACTGCAGGGCTTATGTCGATTCCCAGTGACACCCCATGAATGCCTTGTCCATCGCCGGTCTGGAAAAAACCTATGTCGGTAATGTACGTGCCTTGAAAGGTATTGATCTGACGGTTCCCGAAGGGGATTTCTTTGCCTTGCTCGGCCCCAATGGTGCCGGGAAATCCACGGCTATCGGCATTACCTGCTCATTGGTCAACAAAACCTCAGGATCAGTCGAAGTGTTCGGCCATGACATCGATCGAGAGCCTGAGGCTGCCAAGGCCAGTATTGGCCTGGTGCCCCAGGAATTCAATTTCAATGTTTTCGAACCCGTCCTGCCCACCGTCCTCAATGTGGCAGGCTACAACGGTATCCGGCGGCAGGTCGCGCTGAAGCGTGCTGAGTACTATCTGAAGAAACTGGATCTGTGGGACAAGCGTAAAGCCGCCGCGCGACAGTTGTCCGGTGGTATGAAACGACGCCTGATGATTGCCCGTGCGCTGGTTCATGAACCCCGTCTGTTGATTCTGGATGAGCCGACGGCCGGTGTGGACCTGGAAATCCGTCGCTCGATGTGGGCGTTTCTGACCGAGTTGAACGAACAGCACGGTACTACCATCATCCTGACAACCCATTATCTGGAAGAGGCAGAAGCACTCTGCCGCAATGTCGCCATCATCGACGACGGCGAAATAGTGGAGCGCGGTGCAGTGTCTCAGCTTCTCAGCCGTTCGATGATGGAGACCTTCGTACTGGATACTCGTGGCAACCCATCGACCCTGCCTGCAATGACGCCCTACACGTTGCGCTTTCGAGACGAGAACAGACTGGAGGTCGATGTACCTCATGGACATACTCTCAACGCCTTGTTTCGCGGATTGAGCGAAGCCGGGATCGAGGTCACCAGCCTGCGGAACAAGACCAACAGGCTCGAGGAATTCTTTCTAAGGCTAGTGCATCGAAAAGCGGAGTCTGTCGCATGAGTACAACAGGCAGGTCCGGGCACGTGGCAAGCACCAAGCCCTCAGTGGTCGATGCGAATCAGGCATCGCCCCGAGCCGCATCCGCAAGCCCCCGTCAGCAGCTTGATCTGATCGCAGTCAATCGCATTGCCTTCCAGACCATCGTCAGGAAGGAGATCCGGCGCTTTACGCGTATCTGGGTACAGACGATCGTGCCACCGTCGATCAATGCCGTGCTTTACATGCTGATATTCGGCAGCCTGATCGGTTCCCGTATCAGCGAAATGGGCGGGTTTCGTTACATAGATTTCATCGTACCCGGCATCATCATGATGGCGGTCATCATCAATTCATATTCCAATGTGGTCAGTTCATTCTTCAGTTCAAAGATGCAGAACTATATCGAGGAGCTGCTGGTGTCGCCAGTGAGCAACCTGACCATACTGATCGGCTATGTGACAGGTGGCATGACACGTGGTCTGCTGGTGGGCGTACTGGTTGCCATCGTCTCACTGTTATTCTCCGATATCCGCCCGGTTCATCCGCTGGTCACGATCCTGGTGGCCGTGTTGACGTCGATGATGTTCTCGCTGGGTGGCCTGATCAATGCAGTGTTTGCCAAATCGTTTGACGACATCTCTATCGTGCCCAATTTCATCCTGACACCATTGACTTATCTGGGCGGGGTCTTCTATTCCATCAGCATGCTGCCCCAGTTCTGGCAGCAGGTGTCATTGTTCAATCCGATGCTCTATATGATTAACGGATTCCGTTTTGGCATACTGGGCGCCAGCGACATACCGATCTGGACGAGTTTTCTCGTGATATTGGTGTTCATCGTTGGTCTGGGAACCATTGCCATGATGCTGCTGAACCGTGGCGTCGGTATTAAACACTGATCGGGCAGCGCAAGCCTCTACCTTGGGATACTTTGGAAATTGTTCATGTCTACGGCAGAAAAAATACAACCGATGACGATGGCGGAACAAGCTGATCGCCATCTTCTATATCAGGCATCGGTGCAGAACCCGGACTTTGAGCTGGATTTTATCGACAAGACCTTCAAGAAGCTGCGTGGTCGAAAACCCAGGACCATGCGCGAGGATTTTGCCGGTACCGCGATTTCCTCCTGCCAGTGGGTGAAGCGCCGACGAACGAACAAAGCGGTTGCAGTCGACATCGATGCGGAAGTTCTGGACTGGAGTCGACGATACAACGTGGCGAAGCTCACCATAGAGCAGCAGCAACGGATCGAACTGTTGCTCGATGATGTGCTGAATGTTGAAACACCCAGGGTGGACGTTCTGCAGGCCTATAATTTCAGTTACTGGTTCTTCCAGGAGCGGACTACCATGCTTGAATATTTCAAACGAACCCGCGAAGCGCTGGTCGACGACGGCCTGTTGTTTCTCGATGTGTTCGGTGGATCCGAGTGTTATCAGACGCAGAAGGAAAAACGCAAGGTAGACGGCTTCAAGTACGTCTGGGAACAGGCTGAATTCAACGCCATCACCAATGAACTCAAGTGTCATATCCATTTTCACTTTCCTGATAAATCAAAGCTCAAGAAAGCATTCAGTTATACCTGGCGTGTCTGGGGAGCCCGTGAGCTCAGAGAGATACTGGCAGAGGCGGGATTCAGCGAGAGCATCGTCTACAGGCAGAAATTCGACCCGAAGACCGACGAAGCTCTGGACGAGTATATCGCCACCGACGAGGCGGAAGATTATGCCTGCTGGCTGGGATACATCGTCGCCAAGCCATAGCTCAAACAAACCACAGACTCACCTGTGCGCCTCCACCCAAGGCATGACCCGGTTCCAGTCTTCCACCGTAACTTGCCATCAATTGCCGAGCGACGGCCAGCCCCATGCCAGTGCCTGGTGTCTGGCTGTCGGCCCGCACGCCCCTTTGTACAAGCTGTTCGAGTTCTACGTCAGGAAAACCGGGACCATCGTCGCATATGCTCAGGCAACGCTGATCTGAAGCCTGGCTGACGGTGATGTTGCGAGCGCCGTATTTGCATGCGTTCTCCATCACATTGCCCAGTACTTCGAAAAGGTCGGCCTCATCCATCCGTACCTGAAAATCTTCATCGACCTGTACATTGAACCGGACGTCGGGGTGCTCATAGAGTTTGCCGAGTGATTCCGCCAGGCGATCTATCACCGGCCGGACGTTGATCATCGGTGCCAGGTACCGAGGACTGCGCAGATTCGCGCGCTGAACATAACGATCGATCGAGGCCTGCATCAGCCGGGTCTGTTCCCGGATGGTTTCGCCATTGCGATGTTCGGCTCTGGCAAGGTTCTGCAGAACCGACAGTGGAGTCTTGAGACTGTGAGCAAGGTCATCCAGCAGATGGCGGTACTGTGCATGCCGTTCACGCTCTGAGCGTATCAGCGCGTTCAGACCGGAAGCCATGGGGTAGAGTTCGCCAGGCACCTCCTCGGTCAGCGAATCGAGTTCGCCACGTTCGATGGCAGCCACTTCGTCACCGAGGATGCGCAGTGGTTTCAGCGACTGTCTCAGCACCACCAGCTGCAGGATCAACAGAGCCGCCGCCGAGGCCAGCAGAGTAGCCCACAGTGTACGGTCAAAGCGTTGCAACTGGCGTGTCAGGCTGTCCGCTTCGTCTACAACCTGGACGATGAATGGCAGCTCCTCGCCGTTGTCGAATTGCCAGGCAGTGGCGAGCTGAAGCCGGTGCAGGGGAGGGCGTCCGTCGCTCTCGACCGTCTCGAACAGCCAGTCGCCAATTGGCCGTACCGTGGTCTCCGGCAGCCAGCTTGCCGTCGAATCACTCTGCCACAGTCGCTGGCCGTCACTGCCAACCAGTTCTGCGTACAACCCGCTGGTGCTGTGTGCGAGCCGGGGATCGGGCAAGGCCATGGCATTGACTGTCAGGCGGTTGCTTGAGGCGATGTCGGTGGCACCCAGAATGCCGTAAACCAGCCCCTGCAGGCGATCGAAACGGGCAGTTTTCGCGCGTTCGTGGACTGACCAGGACACAGACAGGGCAACGAGTATGACGAAGACGGACAGCACCAGACTGGTGCCGACGACCAGTCTCGTCGAGATGGATTTCATCGAGGTCTGCCGCAATAGGGTGTCGCTGCTTCATGCATAGGCCAGGCTACCGACGGGCAGGGTCCGCCGGAGACGGCGCCGTAGATGATTCATTCGCCGTGTTACCTTCCGCAGGGCCGGCAGTCGTATCCGGCGCCTGACGAGCCAGCGCCAGGCGATAGCCGCGCCCGCGCAGAGTTTCGATGGGATTCAGGCTCTTGTCCGGATCCAGTTTCTGTCTAAGTCGCCTGATGAATACTTCGAGCACATTGGGGTCACGGTCGGTGGCTTCGTCGTACAGGTGATCCAGCAAAGTGCCCTTGCTGATCACTTGACCATCCTGAGTGGCCAGGTACACGAGTACGCGGTATTCATAGGCCGTCAGCTCGATCGGCCGTCCATCCACGGTGACTTGCTGCGCTCGTGTGTCGATACTCAACCGTTCGAACTGCATGGTCGAATCGGTCCAGCCGCCGGTTCGTCGCAACAGTGCGCGAGTCCGCGCAAGCAGTTCCTCCATATGGAATGGTTTGGTCAGATAGTCATCCGCCCCGGCTTCCAGGCCGTCAACCTTGTCCTGCCAACGATCACGTGCCGTAAGAATCAGTACCGGATAGCGTTTGTCCTGCTTGCGCAACGCCTTGATCAACGACAGTCCATCGCGCCCTGGAAGTCCCAGATCGATGATGGCAATGTCTATCGGCATGTTCAGGGCCAGGTACAACCCTTCCTCGCCTTCGCCGGTTTCGTCTATGGCAAAGCCTTGCTCCCGCAATGCGCTCACCAGCTGGCGGCGCAGGGTTGATTCATCTTCTACGAGCAGTGCGCGCATCTCATTCAGCCTGTGGAATACGAATCACGCGAATGCGTCCATTGCTCAGAATCTTTATGGCATAGACTGTCTGGCCATTCCTGTCGTTTTCCACCTTGACCCCCAGTACCTTTCCGTCACCGCCGTTTTGATCCAACGCCATGTCGATGGCCTGCTGACGGTTGGCTGCATCGGCAGCGCTGACCGGTAAAGCCATCGTGCCCAGGCACAGTAGCGCCAGCAGCAGCACAGAAATCAACGCCGTCCGTCGATTTACGGAGGCGTTGATCATTGCCGGTGCTGGCGCTCTTGCGCTCATGGATGACAGCTTGTGTTGATGATGCGGCGCAACTGCTATGGTTATCGGCGAGCAGGTGAAACGGACACCTGCAGCTCAATTCTATTTCCCGGATCTCTGGGCAACTGCGTCACGAACTTGCGGCCCTTGTACCGGTAGGTCACGTTGTAGTGCTGCAGTTGTCGTTCACTGCGTGATTCCACCACACGTTTGCAGCGCTCGACCTGCCTTGTCTCGTAGATGGGTCTGGACTCCACTCGAGGTGAACGTTGCGGCCGACGGTGCCGCGAGACTTCGCCGCCGGCTTCATTGGCAATGGCGCCACCGATGATGGCGCCGGCAACTGTGGCTCCGGCGCGCGACTGACTACTGTGCCCACGGCCCAGTTGATTGCCGATTACCCCGCCGATAAGCCCGCCGACGATGGCATTGCCGGATGGGCCATGTGTCTCACGGCCACGCCTTGGATAGCGGTCGCGTCGCACCGTGTCCTGGTAGCCGACAATGACTTGCTGTTCTTCCGTCCAGCATTCCTGGCGAGGTTCACGCAAACGGACTTCCCGGTAAACCGGTTGTACATCGATCACCGGTGCGTATTCGGTGAATCGTTCAGTCGCGACGCGGCGCTCGGTAGCGCCTGCCTGCGCGGATATCATTGCTAGACTGCTGACAAGCAGAGCGACGCCCAGGAGGGATCGTCGGTGAGTTAGTCCGGGCTTGCCTGCCACAGTTCTGCCAACGGACTCCGTGTTCAATTGCTGTTTCATATCGTACTCCTGACGGCTGCTAATCGCGGGACACCAATGTCACGCCTGGGGCCAACGATAGGGTCCGAGCCCTGAACCTATACTGAATAGCGGTGAAGTTGCCGGTAATGAGTTGTTCGACATCCGGAAACTGCAGGCAGCTTCACAAAGAGGCTAGTTGGCAGGTGCATCCGGACCCTCATCGCCTGTGCCATCACTGGCATTGTCGGGTTCGATGGCTGAATCATCAAGCGTTACATCGTCGGTCGACCCATCCGCCTCTTCGATGGGCAGTATGCGGGTCAGTAACCCGAAGCGCGGATTATCGATGTAGTGCAATTCACGACTGCGCATCTTGCGACTCTGTGACAGGCGAAAACTCTGTTGGGAGTCCGGATCGGTGTAGACCAGCAGCGTATCCATGTGCAGGAATCTGCCCAGCCGAACTTTGATGCTGCCGTTGACGGTGCTTGTAGTGATCTGGCGAGTACGTTCCGGCGAGGCGCTCGAGGAGGCCGGTATGAATTCGTCGAATTCACCGACATCATCCGGAATGTACAGAGGGATGGTATTGCCCAGACTGATGCTCACGGGTATGGCGCTGTCGTCGTCCAGCCCCGGTTGTCGCCAGGCAAGATGACGTATCAGCCTGTAGCGACGTGAGTTGGCTATGGATGCGGCGTTCTCCGTCAGGCTCAGACCGAGTTCGACCTGCACGAATCCGGCTGCATCGGCTGCCTCTGTCGCCAGTCTCAGACCGCGCTCCAGTTTTGGGTAATAGAGCCCTCCTGCGGTCATCTCGCGACCTTCGAGTGTCTCGAACAGCACGACCTCGACCAGATAGTCCCTGGCTTGCACGCTGCCTGCCAGTCCCAGTGTGCAGATGGCCAGTATCTGGAGAGTTCGTCGGATGATTGGTTTGTTCATGGATGTTCTCGGTGTAACCGGTCGGTTTGCAGATTCCGCTTGCAGATTCCGCATCATTGGCACTACGCGGCTTCAGGTATGGTCAGTGAATCCAGCAGTCGTTCAATGAATTCCTGCGCCTCTGCGGAATCTTCAAACGACTTGGCGATTCTCAGAATCTGCTTGCCATCAAATCGATAGGTGCTGCTGTTGCGCTGGATCAACTGGATCAGTGCCATGGGATCGATGTTGGGGTCGGTGGAGAACACGATACGCCCACCAACGGCATTGAGCTCGAGCCGTTCGATACCCAGGTGCTCGCAGCGGATTCGCAGGCGCATCACATCGAAAAGCCGCTCCGTCTGCTCCGGTAACAGGCCGAAGCGGTCGATGAGTTCGATTTTCATCTCACGCAAAGCCTCGCTGTCCGGAGCATTTGAGATACGTTTGTACAGGATCAGTCGCTGGTGCACATCCGGCACATAATCTTCCGGCAGCAGGGCAGGCACACCAAGATCGACTTCGGTACCCTGTGCCAGCGGCTTGTCATAGTCCGGCAGTTTTCCACTTTTCAGCGCCCTGACCGCCCGGGTCAGCAACTCGCTGTACAGGGTGAAGCCGATCTCCTGGATCTGACCACTTTGACCTTCTCCAAGCAATTCACCGGCACCGCGAATTTCCAGGTCGTGAGTTGCCAGGGTGAATCCGACTCCCAGGTCTTCCAGCGACTCTATGGCCTGCAGGCGTTTTTCGGCATCAGCGGTCATCGAACCCCGGGGCGGTGTCAACAGGTAGGCGTAGGCCCGATGGTGCGAGCGCCCGACTCGACCACGCAGCTGGTGCAGCTGCGCCAGCCCGAGTTTGTCGGCGCGGTTGATGATGATGGTATTGGCAGTTGGTATGTCGATGCCGCTTTCTATGATCGTGGTGCTGACCAGGATATTGAAGCGCTGGTGGTAGAAATCGCTCATGACCTGCTCGAGGTCTGTCTCGCGCATCTGGCCGTGCGCGTAATTGATCTGCGCGTGCGGGACGATGCGTTCGAGATCCTCGACGATGCGCTCGATGGTCTGCACCTCGTTATGCAGGAAATAAACCTGGCCGCCACGTGACAACTCACGCTCGCAGGCCTCGCGGATCTGTACATCAGACCACTCGCCGACAAAGGTCTTGATCGCATGGCGATGTTGCGGGGGCGTGGCGATGATGGACAGGTCGCGCATGCCTGCCAGACCCATGTTCAGCGTTCTCGGGATGGGCGTCGCCGTCAGTGTAACGATATCGACTTCTGAGCGAAGTGCCTTCATGTGCTCCTTGTGGCGGACGCCGAAGCGATGTTCCTCGTCGATGATCACCAGGCCGAGATTGCGGTACTTGATATCCCTGCTCAGCAGTTTGTGCGTACCGATGATGATGTCGATACCACCGCTGGCCAGTCGCTGCAGGATTTCTTTCTGCTCCCTGGCGGTTTCAAAACGCGAAAGCGATTGGATCTGCACCGGCCAGTCGGCGAATCGGTCCATGAAATTCTGGTGATGCTGTCGTGCAAGCAGCGTGGTAGGCACCAGCACCGCGACCTGCTTGCCCCCATCCACGGCGACGAAGGCGGCGCGCATGGCCACTTCGGTCTTGCCGAAACCGACATCTCCGCAGACGACGCGATCAGTTGGCTGGGGCGAGCGCAGATCCGCTACTACCGCATCGATGGCGGCCAGCTGATCGGGTGTTTCCTCGAACGGGAATGCATCGCTGAAGAGCGTGTAGTTGTCCGACCTTGCCGGAAATGCAAAACCTTCGCGAGCCGCCCGCCTGGCATGAATCTCCAGCAGTTCTGCTGCGACATCGTAGGCCTTTTCGGCAGCCTTTCTGCGAACCTTCTGCCAGGTATCGGTGCCCAGTTTGTGCAGGGGTGCGCTGTCCTCACTCGCACCGGCATACCGGCTGATCAGGTGTAGCGAGGAGACCGGCACGTAAAGTTTGTCATCACCGGCATAGTGGATCGTCAGGTATTCGTTGGTGACATCGCCAACGCTCAGTGAGTTCAGGCCCTGGTAGCGTCCGACACCATGGTCGATGTGCACGACCGGGGCACCGATACTCAGATCGGTCAGGTTGGAAATGATGGCTTCGGAATCACGCGCGGGTCTGCGCCTTTCCCGCCGTTTGATACGTCCCGAACCGAGTTGGGATTCGGTAATCATGGCAACCTGTGCTTCCGGCAACAGCAGGCCCCGATCCAGAGCTGCCGTCGTCAGGCACAGGTTGCGCTCACTGCGCAGAAAATCCGCCCAGCTGTCTACGGTTTCCGGAACCAGCCGGTTACCCACCAACTGGTCAAGCAATACCTCCCGTCGTCCGGTGGATTCGGCAACGAACAGCACCCGGCCGGGAAACCTGCCGAGGAAATCCTGCAACAGTCCCAGGGGCCGCTCACTGCGTGGTTCTGGTGGATACAGGCCGGGTGCCTCGGTCTGCAGATTCAACCCGTCCTCGCCGGTGTTCTCGATTTCGAAACGCTGGGTGCTGGTACAAACGCGCTCATCGAGTAGCTGACCGACTTCGGCAGCGCTCAGGTATATCTCGGCAGGTGGCAGAATTGGCCTTTCCACGTCATGCCTGCGCTGTTCGTAGCGATCCAGCGTGTTGTCCTCGAAACTCTGAAACGCATGCTGGGCACCATCAACCAGAATGAACCGTGCGGATGTCGGCAGGTAATGGAACAGCTGGGATGTGCTTTCGAAGAACAGCGGCATGTAGTACTCGATACCCGCCGGCGCGTTGCCGTCACTGATCGATTGATAGATGGGCGTATTCTTGCTTTCGGCGGCAAAAGCGTTTCGATACTGCCGCCTGAACAGACTGATACCTGCTTCATTGAGCGGAAATTCGTGAGCGGGCAACAGCTCGATTTTTGCTGCCTGCTCGAGACCACGCTGGGTGTCGACATCGAAAGTTCGGATGGTATCGATGTCGTCATCGAAGAATTCAACGCGATACGGGTAATTGCTGCTCATCGGAAACAGGTCGAGGATGGAGCCACGCACAGCAAATTCGCCATGTTCCTCAACCTGTGTGACAAGCCGGTACCCGGCATCGACCAGTCGGGTACGAAAATCATCCAGCGGCAGCGTGTCGCCCTGATTGATGATCAGCGCATGCTGGTCGAGGAAATTCTGCGGCGGCAGACGCTGCATGAGCGCGGCGGCAGTCAGCAACAGAATACCGTGGTGTGCCTTGCGCAGCGAATACAGGGTCCGGATGCGCTGGGAGATAGTGTCCTGATGCGGCGACACCCGGTCGTAGGTCAGGGTTTCCCAATCACCAAGCACGTGCACTGGAAGGTCTGCGCCTGCAAAGAATCGCAGCTCCACCTCCAGATGCAGTAACTCGGTGGTGTTGGGTGCGATGACCACCACCAGCTGGTTGGAACTTGCCGCCTGTTCGGCAATGGCCAGTGATTCCGAGGCGCCATACAGCTGGCCCCAGCGTGATTTCGATGCGGCCTCCGGAGGCAGCAGCAGGGCCGTTTCTTCAGTAGCGCTCATGAAGGCTTGGGAATGTATCCGTCTGGCTGGAACGTTGCAGGGGTAATTGTCCCATATTTATCCGGATCGGGATTCCGCAGCCCTATTTGGTGAAACTGTGGGCCCGTACGCGCCTGATTCACTACACTACCCGCGAACCTTGTCTTCATCTGCGACTCTACCGGACCATGTTTCAACCCTATGAATTGTTCGTTGGATTGCGCTACACGCGAGCCAAACGTCGCAACCACTTCATTTCCTTCATTTCACTGGTATCCATACTGGGGATAATGCTGGGGGTCACTGCGCTGATCACGGTGACTTCGGTGATGAACGGTTTTGAAAAAGAGATGCGTGAGCGCATCATCGGTGCCTCATCGCACGCCACGGTTACCGGATTGGGTGAGCCGATGCTTGACTGGCAGAAAGTCGCTGGAATCACCACGGCCCACACCGAGGTCATCGGTGCCGCACCCTATGTTGAGGGACAGGTCATGCTGGTACACGGCGGACGGTCTACCGGCGCTCTGGTACGCGGTGTGCTGCCCGAACAGGAAGGTGCGGTTTCGGAGCTGGGAGATAATCTCGAGCAGGTCGAATCACTGGCTGCCGCGTTGCAGCCTGGTGAGTTCGAACTGCTGCTGGGAGTGGACCTGGCAGCCTACCTGGGAGCCATTGTCGGGGACAGGATCATGGTCATCACGCCGGAGGCCAGCGTTACACCCATGGGGTTTGTACCGCGGGTCAAACGCTTCACCGTCACTGGCGTGTTCCGCTTCGGCATGTTCCAGTTCGATCGAAATCTAGCCGTGATGCATGCTGCCGACAGTGCCCGTTTGTTCAAGATGGGTGACGGTTATTCCGGCGTACGGCTCAAGCTGTCCGATACGGCACGAGCGCCGCTGATAGCGAATGATCTTCGGCAACAGCTTGGGTTCGATTACTTCGTCAGCGACTGGACACAGCAGAACGCCAACTATTTTCTGGCGGTGAAGATGGAGAAGACCATGATGTTCATCATTCTGTCGATGATCGTCGCGGTGGCTGCGTTCAACATCATCTCGACGCTCGTCATGCTCGTTCAGGACAAGCAGGCCGACATCGCCATCCTGCGCACCCAGGGCGCCTCACCAGGCAGTATCCTGTCCATTTTCGTGGTGCAGGGGACGCTGATCGGGGTTCTGGGCACAGTGGCAGGACTGGTTGGCGGCATTCTGCTGGCCAGTAACATCGACGTGGTCGTTCCGTTCATCGAGCGATTTACCGGGCCGGTTCTCAACCCCGAGGTGTACTACATCGACGAGATGCCGTCCGATCTGCGCAGTGCCGATGTGGTCAAGGTCGGCATCATGTCCTTTGGGCTGTCATTGCTGGCCACGCTGTATCCGGCGTGGCGTGCATCCCGGACGGATCCTGCCAGGGCGCTGGCATATGAATGATCCGGTGAACGCTGTACTCCAGGCGCAGCACCTGAGTCGCAGCTACAGGCAGGGCGATCTGTCAGTGGACGTGCTGCGCGACGTGTCACTGGAAATCCGGCCGGGTGAGCGCGTGGCGATCATTGGCAGTTCGGGCAGTGGGAAAAGCACTTTACTGCATCTGCTGGGGGGGCTGGATACACCAACTTCCGGCACCGTGCATCTTGCCGGCCAGGACGTATCTCGCCTGAATCAGGCGGCACGTGGACGCCTGCGCAATCAGGCGGTCGGGTTCGTCTATCAGTTTCATCACCTGCTGCCGGAATTCAGTGCAGTGGAGAATGTCAGCATGCCGCTGCTGATTCGTGGTGAATCAAACGTACAGGCAGCGCGGCAGGCTGCCGAGCTACTCGAACGGGTCGGGTTGGGTGAGCGATTGCGGCATAAGCCGGCCGAGTTGTCCGGAGGCGAACGGCAGCGCGCCGCCATCGCCAGAGCGCTGGTCAATCAGCCGGACGTCGTGCTGGCAGATGAACCGACCGGCAATCTGGATGAGGATACGGCTGACCGGGTGTACGAGCTGATGCTCAGTTTGAATCGCGAGCTGGGCACCAGTTTTCTGGTCGTGACGCACGATACGCGTCTGGCATCACGGATGGACCGGGTCTTACAGCTGACTCACGGAGTCCTGCAGAGCTTCGAGCTGCCCTCCTGAGCCAGGCCAGCGCCGGTGTGATCCTTGTCAACGGTGGCGTCTTTGGCGCCAGCGTCTGAGCGCGTGAATGCGCCACAGCAGCATGGTTGCGACAAAGCCGAGCACCGCCGATACGGATGCGCAGAACAGCATGCCGGTCAGAAGCGTCGGCCACGCGTAGCCGGCATTGGTCAACAGGCTGTGGGGTGAGAAGGTCAGTGGCTCAGCCAATACGGGTTTACCCAGAATCATTGACCCACTGCGCCATGCTGCATACAGTAGGGGGGCAAAGGTCAAAGGATTGGTGAACCACACCATGACCACGGAGACAGGCACATGGACGCGCAATACTGCAGCCACGACTGCTGCCAGCAGCATCTGCAATGGCACCGGCACCCAGCTGATGAACAGGCCCACCGCCACCCCGCCCGCTACCGAACGGCGGTTGAGATGCCAGACCATGGGTTGGGCAAAGGTATTTCTGACCCAGGTGCGGATGCCATCGGGATGGGATTCAGAGCCTCCAAGCTGGAGGTGCAATTTGCGCCGTACGGTGTGGGCGTCAGGCAGATGATCGCGCAGCCAGTTAGCAGCCACGTCGGATGTGCCCGTGAAAGGTCTGTCGCAATCCCATGCCGTACAGGCGATGCCGGGCATCGGTTGAGCGGCGTAAAATCGACAGAGACACAGCCCACACAGCCATTGCCGTAACGCTGATGCGCCGGTTTGCCGTCAGTCTACTGGTGAGCGTAGTCATCATACTGCAGCTCGATTCGATTCCTGCGCCAATGCTGATCCTGTGTGCCACGCTGGCGCTGATTACCATCTCTGTCTTCTACACCGGTTCCCGAGCAGTCGTATACGGATGTCTGACTGCAATACTCATGCTCAGTATCAGCTTCATTGAACTTTCTGCCCGTCAATTGCGCGGTGAACAGGTCGGGGCAGAGCACCGCCTCGTCGTGCGCATCACTAGCGTACCTCAGCGTGACCCGCAACGTGTGCGCATCGAAGCAATTGTGCTGCGTTGTTCTTCGTGCAAAGGGAACCTGGGTCCGCGCCGACTGCTGCTGAGCTGGTATGGCTCCAGGCAGACATTGCACGCCGGGGAAACCTGGGAGCTGACGGCCCGGCTGCGGCCCATGACGGGACTGCGCAACCCAGGAGGCTTCGATCGGGTCCGCTGGGCAATTGCTTCACGCATACATGCCAGAGGGTATGTCAGAAATTCGCCAGAGCCCGTGCGCATCAGTCCGCCGGCTGTCACGGACATTGCCTCGCTGCGTGAAGAACTGGCAAACGGACTGGCTGCGCTGGCGTCGGCGAACGAGTACGTCAGCCTGGTGCAGGCTCTGACCCTGGGGGTGAGGCACTCGGTGGCACCGGAGATTCGCGCCGCACTGCGGGATACCGGAACCGCCCATCTCCTGGCCATATCCGGACTGCACATTTCTCTGCTGGCGGGCTGGGCTTATGTGACCGGGCGATGGCTGGCGGGCTGTGTGCTCTATCGACAACCGGCAACCGGAGCGGCAGTGTTCACTATCGATCCGGGGATGGTCGGCCTGTTGCTCGGTCTGGTCGTGGCTCTGGTGTATGCCCTGCTGGCAGGATTCGCGTTGCCCACCCAGCGAGCCGTGATCATGCTGTCAGTCTGGGCCCTGGCCGCCATGCGGCATCGGGTTCTGGGTGCCAGCCAGGGGCTATCCCTGGCGGTGGTTGCGGTGCTGGTGCAGAATCCACCAGCAGTACTGTCGGCGGGATTCTGGCTCTCTTTCGGCACCGTTGCAGCGCTGTTCTACCTGCATCACGGACACCAGAGATCGGCTCCGCGTACCGGTGAGGCCGGGCGTAAATCCACTGCCGGCGATGCTGCCACACCGTCCCGTCTTCTCGATCGTCTGTCAGGTGTTGCACGCATGCATCTGCTACTCGGCCTCTTGTTATTGCCGGTGACAGCCTGGTTCTTCCAGAGCGGATCGCTGATTGCCCCTCTGGCCAATCTGCTGGCGATACCCTGGGTAGGGCTGATTGTGGTGCCGCTGTGTTTCCTGACACTGATTGCCAGCGTCATCGCGCCGGCTGTCGCCGACGTGCTGCTGCAGGTAACACAATGGCAATTGCGGGCGCTGACTGACACGCTCGAATGGATGGCCAGCGCGCTGGCAGGTTCAATCACACTGACGCTGCCCTCGGCCAGTGTGGCGGGTCTGTCGCTATGCTCGATATTGCTGCTACTGTCCCCGCGTGGGCTTGGATTGCGCTGGCTCGGTTTGCCATTACTGATGCCAGCCCTGGTGTTCAATCTCGCACGCGCACCCGTGGACGGATTTCAGGTTCATGTAATGGATGTGGGCCAGGGCCTGGCCGTGCTGGTATTCAGCGGGCACCAGACTCTGTTGTTCGATACCGGCGGCAAAGTGTCTCCCCGCCTCAGCATGTTCGAAGCGGTAGTCGTGCCGTTCCTGCATGCGCAGGGGAGGCGACGCATTGACACTGTTGTCATCTCGCATACTGATGAAGACCATGCCTTCGGCCTGCCTGATGTATTGCGCCGATATCCTGACGCACGTGTATTCAGCAGCGTCGCACTGGAGCTGTCAGTTGAGGAGGCGGCCACTGCCGGAGCCGGAGCCGGAGCCGGGGCAGTGCGTTCGAAACCCTGCCAGGCTGGTGATGAATGGCAGGACGGTGAGACGGTATTCAGCTTCCTGCACCCTGCTGCAGCGGACACAGGATCGGATAACGATCTGTCCTGTGTGCTGTTGATTCATCAGGGCGCCGGTCGCGTGCTGCTGACGGGCGATATCGAAGCGTACGCCGAGAAACGACTGGTCGATCGGCTCGGTGGAGCGATGTCTGCATCGGCACATGGGGGTCCGCCTGTTCTACCGGTTGACGTTCTCGTTGCCCCGCATCACGGCAGCCGTACGTCCTCAAGCGCAGAGCTGCTGGAAACCCTGCCACCCGAACACGTGGTTTTCGCAGCAGGTAATTCCAATCGCTATGGTTTCCCTGATGTCGATGTACAATCCCGGTATGCACAAATTGGCGCAATGCCCTACATTACTGGTATGGAGGGTGCAGTATCTTTTCGCATCAACCGGTCGGGTCTCGGCCAGCCGCCACAGAGCTGGTGGCATTCACACCGTCGCTTCTGGCACGGAATCGTAAATCCAGATTGTACTGAGCGTTTTTCAGAGCAATCTATCGTGTTGCGCCTGATATCCATTGCGCAAAAAGGACAGACACTGTGTGGGAAATAGTCACAGCGGGCGGATGGTTGATGCTGCCCATCGTTGCGTGTTCAGTAGTCGCACTGGCCATCGTCGGGGAGCGTTTCTACTCCCTGCGCAATGAAAAGGTTCTGCCGACCAACCTGGTTGCCGATGTCTGGCGATTGGCCAGTACCCGTCAATTGACTGAAGACAAGATACGCGAAATTCAGCACGCATCCCCTTTGGGGCGAATTCTCGCCGCCGGTCTGCACAATCGCAGTCAGGATCGCGAAATAATGAAGGCGTCGATCGAGGAAGTCGGTGGACACGTGGCGCACGAACTGGAGCGTTATCTCAATGCGTTGGGTACCATTGCCGCGGTCACGCCGCTACTGGGCCTGCTGGGGACTGTCATTGGCATGATCAGCGTGTTCACCAATATAACGACGGTCGGTGTCGGGAACCCGGCGCAGCTTGCCGGTGGTATTTCCCAGGCATTGATCACGACTGCCGGCGGACTGATGGTGGCCATTCCCGCGCTGATGTTCTATCGCTATTTTCGCGGCAGGGTAGATGCACTGGTCGTGGACATGGAAAAGGAGTCCCTGAAACTGGTGGACGTGTTGCAGAAGCGGCAGTCCAGGGCCCGGGTGGCCTGATGGAGCGGAAGGATAATCCTGTGACGGACAGCTCCCAGCCATGAAATTCAAGCGTGAGCCGCGTGAAGAGCTTGAGCTCAACCTGACACCCCTGATCGACGTGGTATTTCTACTCCTGATATTTTTCATGGTATCGACGACGTTTCAGAAGGAATCTGAGATTTCCCTGCAGTTGCCACGGGCTACCGATACGGACATGCCGAGTTCCGAGGAGCGCATCGAAGTCGTGATCAACGCGGCCGGGCGGTATTTCATCAACGACCAGGAGCTGGTGAAATCCGATGTGGCCAGCTTGCAGAATGCGCTCTACAAGGTATCCGATGGTCGGCGCGACACACCGCTGACGATTCGTGCGGATGCTCAGGCACCTCACCAGGCGGTGGTTACGGCCATGGATGCAGCAGGGCAGCTGGGCATGCTCAGGATGTCCATTGCCACCTCTCGAAGTACACAATAGGTTGCACTAAGAAGATGCCCAGAGTTAACTGATGGCCGTGGAGCCGGTTTCCGGGAGACTGACCTACAGACGCCTGCTGTCCTATGTAAAACCGTACCGTCGCGAGTTCAGCATTGCCGTGATAGGCATGATCGGGTATGCACTGACCGATACGGCGTTTGCGGCATTGATGAAACCGATGCTGGACGGTAGTTTCGTCGAACAGGACCGACAGGCCATACTGCTGGTGCCGTTGATGATCATCGGGATCTTCCTGGTACGTGGTGTCGCCGGTTTTGCCTCCACCTACTATATTGCGTGGATCGGCTGGCGGGTGATCAAGCAGTTACGCGGCGAGATATTCGAAAAGTACCTGACCCTGCCTACCTCGTTCTACGACCAGGCATCCTCGGGAGAACTGATATCCCGTATCACCTTCAACAGCCAGATGGTGGCCAATGCTGCCAGCAGCTCACTGACGGTACTGGTGCGCGATACGTTGACCGCGATTGGCCTGTTTGCATTGATGTTCTACCAGAGCTGGCAGTTGTCACTGACCTTTCTGGTCATCGGGCCGGTCATTGGACTCATCGTGGCACGGGTCAGTCGCCAGTTTCGTGCGATCAGTCGTAGCATCCAGGGCTCCATGGGTGACGTGAGTCATGTCATCCAGGAAGCGGTGGAAGGTGCTCGAGTCATCAAGATATTCGGTGGGCAGCAGGAGGAAATGCACGAATTCGAAATGGTCAATGAGCGCAATCGTGCGTTCAACATGAAAGAGACCATGATCAAGGCGCTGAACGAACCGATCATCCAGTTACTGGTCGCCATGGCGCTGGCCGTCATTGTCTATGTCGCATCCAGTGGAGAAGTTGCCGATCGTATTTCAGTGGGTAGCTTCATGTCTTTCATCACGGCCATGCTACTGCTGTTTGCACCGCTGAAGCGTATGACCACACTCAACAGCCAGATACAGAAAGGCATCGCTGCGGGAGAAAGCCTGTTTGCCATTCTCGACATGGAATCCGAACGCGATCTGGGTACCAGGACTCTGGATGATGACATCGAGCATATCGAGTACCGGGGAGTGCATCTTCGTTATGATGAAGACAAACCTACCGTACTCAAACAGATAGACCTGCACATTGCACGTGGTGAGACCGTGGCGTTCGTTGGCGAATCCGGCAGTGGCAAGACCTCCCTGGTCAATCTGCTTCCGCGGCTGTATGAGCTCGACAGTGGTATGGTCCTGATCAACGGCCACAGTGTGCAGGGCTACACGCTGCAATCACTGCGTGGGCAGATTGCCACGGTCAGCCAGGATGTCATGCTGTTCAATGACACCATTGCCAGTAACATTGCCTATGGCAGTCGTGACTCCATTGACGAGCAGACACTGCATGAGGCCTGCAAGGCCGCCCATGCACACGATTTCATCTCGCTTCTACCTGATGGTTATGAAACTCTGGTGGGTGAAAATGGAGTGATGCTGTCAGGTGGACAGAAGCAGCGCGTCGCCATCGCCCGGGCACTGCTCAAGAACGCACCGATATTGATTCTCGATGAAGCCACCTCAGCGCTGGATACCGAGTCTGAGAGGAAGGTTCAGCAGGGTCTGGAGGCCCTGATGAAGGGCAGGACCACACTGGTCATTGCCCATCGCCTGTCCACCATTGAGCAAGCGGACCGGATTGTCGTGATGGACCGTGGCGAGATCGTGGAAGTTGGCACCCACCGGGAACTGCTTGAACGCAGGGCGCATTACTACAAACTGCACCAGCTGCAATTCAGATAGTGGCTGCCAATCGTCGTCTTGATAAATTCACCGCGGAGTTCCGCTGGCGGATCAGGTTCATATGAGGCGCATCGAACGCAGTTGGCAGACGCGCAACTGGTTGAGCTGCCTGTTGTGGCCTGTCTCGATGATCTACGGCCTGTTGCTGGGTGTCCGGCAACTGGCCTACCGGTCCGGGATCTGCAGGGTGAATTCGTCGGAGCTGCCGGTCGTCGTTATCGGTAATCTGTCAGTGGGTGGTACCGGCAAGACTCCGCTGTGTGCAGAGCTGGTAAAGCGTTTTCAACAGGCTGGCTGGCGACCTGCAATCGTCAGTCGAGGTTACGGTGGCAAGCGCCGGCAAACGCCGCATCGGCTGAGTGCAGACGACACCGCCACCACGGCCGGTGATGAACCCGTGATGCTGTACAGGCAAACCGGGGTGCCCGTCTGCGTCTGCATCGATCGGGCCGCTGCAGTTGCGCACATCGCCAGGTACTCGGACGCCGATATCGTCTTTTCCGATGACGGAGTGCAGCATTTGTCCATGGGCCGGGTCGCCGAGATTATCGTCATCGACGGGAAGCGCGGACTGGGAAATCTATGGCTGTTGCCTGCAGGCCCGCTTCGTCAGCCCACAAGGCACCTGGCCGCTGCCGAACTCGTGGCCATCCAGTTGCCGTACCGCGAAAGCACAGATGAGGCGCAGGTGCAGACGCGAAAACTGCACCACTCACTGCTGCACTCGGCCACGTGGAAACTGCTTGCACCGAGTCAGGATCAGACCTTCGAGCTCGTGCCAACCCTGGCCGTCAATCTGGCGACAGGTCGAAGCACGGAACTGGCGAGTTTTGTCGGACGGCGGGTGCACGCCGTGGCCGGTATCGGTCACCCTCAACGATTCTTCGACGCGCTGCAGGCCATGGGTATTCTGGTGGAGCCGCATGCACTGCCGGATCATCACGTATTCACGCTGCAGGACGTGTCTTTTCCGGGAGAGGCGCCGGTTCTGGTGACCGCCAAGGATGCTGTCAAGCTGGCCAGCCTGGTCGGCCTGCCCTCTACGGTGCATGAGGTCGGCACGAGGGTTCGCCTCAGCTCTGCACTCGAACTGGCCATAGACGACCTGGAGCGATCATTGCGTCAACGATTCCATCAACACCCGGTGTCCGAAGGCACAGGCGCCAGAGAGGTGGAGAATCTGTGAACCCGACGCGTTCGGAACTGGAGTCTGATTTGAAAACATTGGAAAGAGCCCGTCGATGGAGCAGCCTCCTGTGAGTAACCAGGCCTATACCATCGTTATACCTGCGCGTTATGCGTCGAGTCGATTTCCGGGTAAACCGTTACATCCTCTCAATGGGCAGGCCATGATTCTGCATACGGTGGCACGGGCCAGGGAGTCTTCCGCCCGGAGCGTGATCGTCGCTACCGATGACGAGAGAATCAAGGCGGTGTGTGAGGCTGCCGGCGTCGATGTACAGATGACAGACCCGGCGCACCCGAGCGGTACGGATCGCATTGCCGAGGTCGCCCGGACTCGACACTGGGAACAGGACAGGGTCATCGTCGGACTTCAGGGTGACGAGCCGGCCACACCGGCACATCATCTGGACCTGCTGGCCGACAATCTCGCTGCCGTCGTCGATGCGGACATGGCGACCCTGTGCATGCCGATCCAGAACCTGGTGGATTACCGGGATACAAACCGGGTGAAGGTCGTTCGTGACCATCGCGACATGGCGTTGTACTTCAGCCGGGCATCCATTCCGCATCGTCGCGACTCGCAGTCCCAGGCGGGCAGTGATGCCCTGGATTTCCCGGACTCATTACTGCATATCGGGCTGTATGCCTACCGTTGCGGCTACCTTCTGGACTATCACGAACTACGGGCATGTGCGCTGGAACAGGAGGAGCAGCTTGAGCAACTTCGTGTGCTCTACCATGGAGGCAGAATTCACGTCGGCCAGGTGGAGGCCAGTAGAACACGGGGAATCGATCATCCGGACGATGTGCCGGTGCTGGAAGCGGTTCTGGCTGCACAATTCAACTCGCCCTGGGCAGGCAGCGGTTCAGGGTAAACCACCAGCGGAAATCAGTTGATGCGCAAACGGAAACATGGTGCGAACCGACAATGGCAGCTCGAGGCTCGCACAACCTTGCATGACGGCTTCTACCGTATCGATTCGGTCAGTTTCAGCCATGCGCAACATGACGGTGAAAGCAACTTGAGTCTTGAACGGGAGTTGTTCGTCCGCGGCAATGTCGTCGGAGTCCTCCCTTACGATCCGGTCAACGATACCGTGGTGCTGGTGGAGCAGTTCCGCATAGGTGCGATGTACCAGAAACCTGACCCGTGGATGACTGAAATAATTGCAGGCATGATCGATACCGATGAATCGCCGGCCGACGTGGCCATCCGCGAAGCACGGGAAGAGGCGGGGGTGGAATTGAGTCATGTAGAGCTGATTTCACACTATCTGGCCAGTCCGGGCTCCAGTACTGAGGAGGTTTTCGTGTTCCATGCCGAAACGAACCTGGAGTGCATCGGTGGTGTACACGGACTGTGCGAAGAGGATGAGGATATTCTGGCGTGTGTGGTACCGGCCGAGAAAGCCATTGCAATGCTCGATACCCGGGAAATCAGAAACGCCCTGAGCATCATCGCCCTGCAATGGCTGAAGATGAAGCGTGGCATGTCTGCCGGATAGTCTGCTGCGACGCACATCCTCGCGGAGAGCCAGCTCGCAATTCCCCAAACTGATTCACGGATAACGTGACGTGGCCGGACTGTTGGCTCAGGGCGGGAGCACTCTCGCCGTTATCTGGCCCAGAGTCTCATGACTCCCAACAGTTCGGCGGACAATAACCATAAAAATGACGCACACCATCCTGCTCGTGGAAGACGACAAGAAGATTTCAATGGCGCTTTCACTGCGCCTGCAATCAATGGGTTATCACGTGGACTCTGCCGCTGATGCCGTCTATGCCATGAATGCAGCCGTACGTTGCCAGCCGGCCGTTATATTGCTGGATATCAATCTGCCGGGCGGAAGTGGCTTCGTCGTTGCTGACAGGTTGCGGGCATCGAGTCAGCTCTGCACCACGCCCATCATTTTCACTACTGCCAGCAAGGATCCCGCCCTGCAGCAGAAAGCGAGCAGCTACGCATCGAGCGCCTTTCTGGAGAAACCGTTTCAGGCCGCTCAACTGTCCGATCTGTTAGACCGTTTCGCCGCTTGACGGGAAGTAATGATGCCTGATGATCACGACGCCATACTGCTGCACGATATTCGAGCTGCGGTGGTCAACTACGCCGGCCTGCACCGCGAAGTACATGAGTCCCTGCAGCGATTGACCGAAATCCTGCAGGCGAATGGGCCTGCAAATGCAGATGCTTCTGGCGCAGTGACATGCAGACCGACTCACGGCTGCGAGGCAGTCACTGCACAGATCGATGAGATATTCCGGGAAGACCTGGACGTGTGTCTGCCGATGTTGAAGCTGTCCTCCGATAAGGTGTCGGTTTTGCTGGCCAGGCTGGTGAAGGAGACAGGCAAAAGCCGGAGCAATGAGCAGGGGCAGGGCTGAGGGCACCTGGCTAACCCGGCGTCTCGCTGTCCTCCACGATGAGCGCGCCGTCGCTGAGTAGAGTCTGCACCAGGCTGCGATCTCCGGCCGAGTCGAATTTTCCCAGATCACCGAGAGGCTGACCGACACTGCACAAGTGCATGGCCAGAGCACGGCTGCAGTCATGCGTGTGTCCGTCGACAAACAGGCGGACCCGCTCATTGCCCGGTTGACCATTGGCAAGCGAACACCAGGCGAGCCGGCTGAATGGGGCCACCCTGAAGCTGAGCTTGCTGTCACGGGGTGCAACGCCCGAGACTGCGTCTTGGTCACCGGTTGCCGTAGCAAACGACTCAGTCAGGAATCGGCCCGTCAGTGTCGCCAGCTCATCGGTGTCCAGATTGACCGCATTTCGCCAGACGGTCGCAAACCGCGACAGGGCGGCAGCATCGATCTCTCCCGGACTTGCCGGCTTCAGCGTTGCATCGGTGTAGCGTGCCTGAGGAAGTTGCTCACAGATCATTTCCGCCACGCGCATGACGAAATCCGGCAGGGCCGGTGCTCGGCAGCCGATGGACCAGGTAGTGCATGGTTCAGCACTGGCCACGCCGTGATGTGGTACTCCAGGTGGCAGGTACAGCAGATCGCCGGGATGCAGGTTCCAGCTCTCCTTTGCCTCAAATGAACTCAACAGCTTCAATTCGGAGTTCGTCATGTATGTATCGTGGGCAGCTTCCCGGCTGTTGATCGACCATTGGCGCGAACCACTGGCCTGCAGCAGAAACACATCATACTCATCGACGTGAGCGCCGACCGATGCGCCCACTGGCGCGTAGCTGATCATCAGGTCATCCATTCGCCAGGTGGGTACAAAGGAAAATGGCCTCAGGTAGGCTGCCAGTTCCGGCAGGTGCTTCTCCACATCGGTAACCAGTAGAGACCAGTCATTGCCGGTCAGTGTTGCGAATCGCTCTTCCGTGAAGGGGCCATGTTCGAGGTGATAGGCACCCGCCTCGTCCCGGGTAATCAGTCGTGGCGTCGTATCGGGCTCGACAGACAATCCGGCCAGTTCCTCGGCAGGTAGAGGTGTCTGGAAATCCGGCAGGGCCTGCCGGATCAGCAACGGTTGCTTCTGCCAGTAGCGAGCCAGGAATCCGGCCTCGTCCAGTCCATCCGGCCAGTTGATAGAGCTTGGGGGCATGGGCAGGTGTCGTGTGTGAATGCCTGGAAAACATCGAGTGGTCCTGGCTGCTTCTGCAGCAGCCAGGCGGATGTTTCCGGGTCGGCCTATATCTGGCGAGCGAGCATCGCGGCCAGTCCGGTATAGTCGGCCGGGGTCAGCGACAGCAGGCGTTGCCGGTCTGCTTCAGGGATGTCCAGGCCTTCGATGAATCGACGTATGGAGACTGCATCGATAACCTGTCCGCGGGTCAGTTCTTTCAACGCCTCGTACGCATTGGGAACACCATGACGCCGCATGACAGTCTGCACAGGTTCTGCCAGCACTTCCCAGGCGGCATCCAGGTCAGCCGCAATCGACTGTCTGTCGACGCCCAGTTTGCCCAATCCCTTGAGCAGTGAGGCTACCGCAATCTGTGTATAGCCGGCCCCCACGCCCAGATTGCGCAGCACCGTGGAATCGGTCAGGTCGCGCTGCCATCGCGAGACAGGTAATTTGCGACTCAGGTGATCGAACATGGCATTGGCCAGGCCCAGATTGCCTTCGGCATTTTCGAAATCGATTGGATTGACCTTGTGTGGCATGGTCGATGAGCCAATTTCACCGGCAACTGCTTTCTGCGACAGATACCCCAGGGAAATATAGCCCCAGCAATCGCGGCACAGATCGAGAAGGATGACGTTGAAACGCGAAATCGCATCGAACAGTTCCGCCACGCAGTCGTGCGGTTCGATCTGCGTCGTATACGGGTTGAATTCCAGTCCCAAACCGGTCACGAAGGAGCTGGAGAAAGCAGGCCAGTTCATGTCCGGGTAGGCGCTCAGATGCGCGTTGTAGTTACCCACGGCTCCATTGATCTTGCCCAGCATAATCACCGACTCAATGGCCTGGCGCTGACGCCTCAGCCGCGCAACGACGTTGGCGAACTCCTTGCCCAGAGTCGTCGGACTGGCAGTCTGTCCGTGAGTACGGCTCAGCAGGGGAAGCTCGGCATACTCATGGGCAAAATCACTCAATACGGCAATCAGCGAGTCACAGTCGGGTAACAGGATGTCCCGGCGGTAGCGCGCAAGCATGCAGCCGTAGGACAGATTGTTGATGTCCTCTGACGTGCAGGCAAAATGTACGAACTCCCCCTTTGCGTGCACTTCCGGTAGATCTGCAATCTTCTGCTTGATGAAATATTCCACCGCCTTGACATCGTGATTGGTCGTTCGCTCGATGGTCTTGATGGTGGCTGCATCATCGATTGAGATGTCAGCGGCTGCCAGTAGAGCTTGCCGGGTTTCGGCCGACACAGGGTGCAGTTCCGGAATGTCCGGGCAGTCGGCCAGCGCGAGAAACCATCTCACCTCCACTCTGACTCGTTCACGGATCAGGGCAAATTCGCTGAAGCAATCCCGCAAGGATTCTGTGCGCGCCGCGTAGCGGCCATCGATAGGGGAAACTGCGGTGAGTTCGTTCAGGGACACGAAGCTGGCAGGTGATTGAGGCAGTCCGGGTACTCACGACGCCGGGAGAGATAGTGGTAGGCGCGATTGGATTCGAACCAACGACCCCCACCATGTCAAGGTGATGCTCTAACCAACTGAGCTACGCGCCTGCCGTTGGGCGGTAGTGTAGGGAAGTGATTCGCCGCGGTCAACAAGGTTGTCGGTCAATCGCCAGTCCGGTTATCCGATGAGCTTGCGTGGTGTACACGGATGCGGGCCACCAGGCCTGAGATTTGCAGTAACATTGCCTTTGACGATCACACGTGGCCTTGCGTAGGGGTCACCACTGACCACACTTAAGTGACCTCTCGTACCGGTCACCACTGGAGATCAACATGCCTGTCATTACTCTGCCGGACGGCAGTACACGTCAGTACCCTGAAGCCGTAGCCGTCATGGATGTCGCCGCGGACATAGGCGCAGGCCTGGCCAAGGCCACTCTGGCGGGTATCGTGGATGGTCAGCTGGTGGATGCCACTTACCCGATCGACTCGGATGCAAACCTGTCAGTCGTCACCGCCAGAAGCGATGAAGCTCTGCCGTTATTGCGACACAGCAGTGCCCATTTGCTCGCGCAGGCAGTCAAGCAGTTGTTTCCCTCGGCACAGGTGTCGATAGGGCCAGTCATTGAAGACGGCTTCTACTACGACTTCGATTACGAACGATCATTCACTCCCGAAGATCTCGTCGCCATCGAACAGCGCATGAAGGAGCTGGCCGATCAGGCAATACCGATCACCCGGTCTACCGTGGAACGCGATGCGGCCATCGAGTATTTCAAAGGGCTTGGTGAGCACTACAAGGCGGAGATCATCGACAGCATCCCGGCCGGTGAAACCCTGTCGTTATACAGGCAGGGAGATTTCACCGATCTATGCCGTGGCCCGCACGTACCCAATACCGGACATCTCAAGGCCTTCAAACTGACCAAGCTGGCAGGGGCATACTGGCGTGGCGACTCCAACAACACCATGTTGCAGCGAATCTACGGAACGGCCTTTGCCAATCCCAAGGAGCTCAAGACCTATCTGCATAATCTGGCCGAGGCGGAAAAACGCGATCATCGAAGGCTGGGCAAGCAGCAGGATCTGTTTCACCTGCAGGATGAGGCCCCGGGCATGGTGTTCTGGCACCCAAAGGGTTGGGCCGTGTATCTCGCTGTCGAAGACTACATGCGCCGTCAACAGAAGATCCACGGCTATGAGGAAATCCGCACCCCGCAGGTGGTCGATTTCTCGCTGTGGCAGCGCAGCGGACACGCCGACAAGTTCGGTGATGACATGTTTACCGTACAGACCGACGATCGGCAGTACGCCGTCAAGCCAATGAACTGTCCCTGTCACGTCCAGGTATTCAATCAGGGTCTCAAGAGTTACCGCGACCTGCCACTGCGTCTGGCGGAGTTCGGTTCCTGCCACCGCAACGAGATGTCCGGTGCTCTGCACGGCATCATGCGCGTGCGTGCATTCACCCAGGATGACGCTCACGTATTCTGCACCGAGGCGCAGGTACAGACCGAGGTCAGCAACTTCATCGACTTTCTGCACACCGTCTACGAGGACTTCGGTTTCACCGATGTCATCTATCGACTCTCAACACGGCCGCCCAGTCGGGTTGGCAGTGACGAGGCCTGGGACAAGGCCGAAAAAGCCCTGGCGGAAGCTCTGGATGCCAAGGGCCTGCCCTGGGAAGAACTACCTGGCGAGGGCGCGTTCTACGGGCCCAAGATAGAATTCTCGCTCAAGGATTGCATCGGCCGGGTATGGCAGTGCGGCACCATGCAAGTGGATTTCTCCATGCCCGGACGTCTGGACGCCAGTTATGTCGATGAGCACGGCGAACGGCAGGTGCCGGTCATGCTGCACCGGGCTATTCTCGGATCATTCGAGCGCTTCATCGGCATTCTGCTGGAACACTTCGAAGGCAAATTACCACTGTGGCTCTCTCCAATACAGGCTGTCGTCATGAATATTACCGACAAGCAGTCACAATTCGTTGAAGAAGTGGCCGAAGTGTTGCAGAATAATGGGTTACGTGTACAAACTGACGTGCGTAACGAGAAGATCGGCTTCAAGATCCGCGAATGGACGCTCCAACGAGTGCCCTATCTGCTGGTTGCTGGAGATCGTGAAGTACAGAATCGGTCCATTGCCGTGAGAACTCGCAGCGGCAGGGACCTGGGTGTTTTAACTTTGGAAGAACTTAATTTGATGCTTGAACAAGAGGTCGCAAACCGCGGCCGAGCTGTAAATACAGCCGTGCAGGAGGGATGACGTATTTCTGCTAAAAAGGTAAATCGGAAGAATGACGAGATCGATGTCCCCGAGGTGCGACTGATATCTGCTGACGGAGAACAGATTGGTGTGGTTCCTCTGGATGAAGCGCTGGAAACAGCACGGGAAGCCAGCCTCGATCTGGTTGAGATATCACCGAATGTCTCGCCCCCCGTGTGCAAGATCATGGACCATGGCAGGTTCAAGTTCGAGGCCAACAAGAAGCAGAATGCTGGTCGCAAGAAACAGAAGACCGCGCAGCTGAAGGAAATCAAGTTTCGACCCGGCACCGAGGATGGTGATTACCAGGTCAAACTGCGCAGTCTGGTGAAATTCCTGGAGCAGGGCGACAAGACCAAGATTACCCTGCGGTTCAGGGGCCGGGAAATGGCTCATCGGGAGTTGGGAGCCAAGCTGCTGAAGCGTGTCGAGCAGGATTTGTCGGAGCTGGGCACCGTGGAGCAGTTCCCGAAGCTCGAAGGCAGGCAAATGGTCATGGTAATGGCGCCCAAAAAGCATTAAGATGTGCGGCTGGATCAAGCACGGATCAGATTATTGACCTCTGCATCGTGTTGATCCGGCCATTTTCGCCGCGATGACGTACCGACACTACGACGTCACCGGTGTTTATCACTCGGGGGATACCCCTAACCATCAGGAGTCCAACAGTGTCCAACAAGCAAAAATCCGTGTCCGGAGCGGCGAAGCGCTTCAAGCGCACCGGTTCAGGCGGGTACAAGCGCAAGAGTTCACACATGCGCCATATCCTGACCAAGAAGAGCACCAAGCGTAAGCGTCACCTGCGTGGTGGAGACATGGTTCATGAGAACGATGTCGTACTGATCAAACGAATGCTGCCCAATCTTCGCTAGGAGCCTGCCATGCCAAGAGTAAAACGTGGCGTCACTGCGCGCGCCAGTCACAAGAAAGTTCTCAAGCAGGCAAAAGGCTACCGGGGTGCACGCAGTCGTGTTTTTCGGGTTGCGAAGCAGGCGGTTACCAAAGCAGGTCAATATGCCTATCGTGACCGCAAAACCAAAAAACGCGTATTCCGACGTCTGTGGATTGCCCGTATCAATGCTGCAGCCCGCGCCAACGACATCACCTACAGCCGTCTGATGCAGGGCCTGAAGATCGCCGGAATAGACATCGATCGCAAGATGCTTGCGGACCTTGCCATTGCCGATGAAGCTGCATTTGTAGCGATTGTCGATAAAGCAAAGGCCAGTTTGCCGGCCTGAGCAGGAATCCGGCACTGCTGCGCGGCTGATCCGGCTGCGTTCGACAGCGTTGCTTTATCGACCAGGGGAATGCCGCCATGTGCGGTATTCCCCTTTTTTATGGCGGATTCCAGGGTCCGCCGGTTTTTCTCCGGATGCCGTGCACCAATTGATACTGGTCCGAGCCAATCCAACGAGATGACAGGGGATGAATGACCGATGTCAATGGACCTAGATAGATTGATTGACGAGGCTGGCCGCATGGTCAGTGATGCTGCATCCCTGGATGCGCTGGAGAATGTCCGGGTGGAGTTGCTCGGTAAAAAAGGCCGCCTGACAGCGGCGCTCAAGTCCATCGGACAGCTGCCGGCGGAGCAGAAACCTGCTGCCGGACAGGCTGTCAACAAGGCGAAACAGCGTGTACAGACACTGATTGATCAACGTCGGCATGTGCTCGACGATGCGGCGCTGGCCGAAAAACTTACTGCCGATGCACTGGATATCACGCTGCCGGGCAGTGGTACCCCGACCGGAGGACTGCATCCGCTGACCTTGACCATCGAGCGGGTTTCGGCGTTGTTTGCACAACTGGGCTTCGAGACGGCCATCGGCCCGGAAGTCGAAGATGACTATCACAACTTCGAAGCCCTGAATATTCCGGCTCATCATCCGGCGCGCGCCATGCACGACACATTCTATTTCGACGTCAATCGCCTGCTGCGCACCCACACCTCGTCGGTACAGATTCGCTACATGAAGACCATCGAACCGCCAATGCGTGTCATTGCTCCTGGTCGTGTTTATCGTTGCGATTCCGATATGACACACTCTCCCATGTTTCACCAGATAGAAGGCCTGCTGGTGGATCGGGACATTGCACTGAGTGACCTGATGGGGCATCTGGATGCGTTTCTGACCTCGTTTTTCGACCAGGACGATTGCGAGATTCGCTATCGGCCTTCCTATTTTCCGTTTACCGAACCGTCTGCCGAGGTGGATATCCGGATCAACAAGGGTCCCTGGATTGAGGTACTGGGCTCGGGCATCGTGCATCCATCGGTCTTCCAGTCGGTGGGTATCGATACCGAGGAATTTACCGGTTATGCCTTCGGTATCGGGGTGGAACGCCTGGCCATGCTGCGTTATGGCGTGACCGACCTGCGTCTGTTCTTCGAGAACGACCTGCGCTTCCTGTCACAGTTCCATTAAGCGAGAATTCACATGAAACTCAGTGAAAAATGGCTGCGCGAGTGGATTGATCCGCCCGTGGACACCGCCGGGCTAAGCGCCCAGCTGACTGCCATGGGCCTGGAAGTCGATGAGGTCGTGTCTGCTGCACCTGAGTTCGCAGGCGTGGTGGTGGCCCGCATTCTCGGTATCCGACCGCATCCCGACGCTGACAGGTTGCGGGTCTGTGATGTGGATTGCGGGGCTGATGAGCCTTTACAGGTCGTCTGCGGGGCGCCCAACGCTCGCGCAGGGCTGGTCACGGTACTGGCACAGGTGGGTGGCAGATTACCCGACGGTACGGTGCTGAAAAAAGCAAAGCTACGCGGCCAGGTATCGATGGGCATGCTGTGTTCCGGCGCCGAACTGGGGCTCTCGGATGACGCCAGCGGCATCATGGAACTGCCGGAAGACGCCCCGGCAGGTCTTGACCTGATCCAGTATATGGCGCTGGATGACTCGATCATCGACATAGAACTGACGCCGGATCGTGGCGATTGCCTGAGCGTTCGTGGCATCGCTCGTGACCTGAGTGCCCGCAATGATCTGCCCCTGCTGAGGCACGAGGCTGCCAGCGTACCAACCCGGATGGTCAGGCAGTGGCCGGTGCGGGTCGAGAAGGATACCGCCTGCGTACGATACACAGGCCGACTGGTAAGCCAATTGTCGCTGGATAGAGCCAGTCCCGCGTGGATGGTTGAACGCCTCCGTCGTGCAGGCGTGCGGGCGATCAATCCGGTGGTGGACGTCACGAACTACGTGATGCTTGAACTGGGGCAACCCATGCACGCCTTCGATGCGGACAAGCTTCGTGGCTCGATTCTGGTCAGACAGGCGACAGCAGGGGAGCAGTTGGTGCTGCTGGACGGGCGGGAAATGACGCTGGATCAGGACACCACGGTCATCGCGGATGAACGCGGTGCCATTGGTATCGCCGGAATCATGGGTGGAGAATCGACCGCAGTTGACCAGCGCACGGTCAATATATTCTTCGAAAGTGCGCTGTTTCTGCCGGAGCGGATTGCCGGAAAGCCGCGACGCTACGCCAGTCATTCTGAATCGGCACACCGATTCGAACGGGGAGTGGATCCGGCTGGGCAGGTCGAGGCACTGGAATACGCTACCGAGCTATTGCTCGGTATTGCCGGAGGCCAGGCTGGCCCGGTTGGGGATTGGCAGGATTCCGCTCGCCTGCCGCAGCGCGGTACGGTGCTGGTGCGTCGATCGCGACTGATGCGTATCCTGGGCATCGATCCGGACGTGCAGAGTGTGTCCACATTGTTCACCCGACTAGGTATCTCCACCGTGGCGGTTGATGATGGCTGGCAGGTTGTCGCACCAAGCTATCGTTATGATCTGGCGATCGAGGAGGACTATATCGAGGAGGTAGCGCGTATTCTGGGCTACGACGCCATTCCACGAACCTCTCCAGTGCACCGGCCTGTACTCCGGCCCGTTCCTGAAAACCGTTTGCCGTCAATGGCCAGCAAACGCCTGCTGGCCCAGCGTGGATACCAGGAAGTCATAACCTACAGTTTCGTCGATGAATCCCGACAGTCCGTGCTGCGCCCTGATCTGCCTGCGTTGAAGCTGGCCAATCCGATTTCATCCGAGCTGGCGGTCATGCGCACGACGCTGGTGGGTGGACTGATCACCACGCTGCAGCGCAATCTGGCGCGCCAGTCGACATCCATGTCGCTCTTCGAGACCGGTCTCAGATTCCTGGCCAATGAATCGGGGCAGCCTGTTGCCAGTCTCGATTCCTGCATTGCGGCAGATCACGGTGGCGATCTCCAAAGTGATCCCGGGGTACAGCAGCAGAACATGATTGCCGGGCTGGTCGCGGGCAGGCGACAGCCGGAAAACTGGAATGCCTCTGCGCAGGAGGCAGATTTCTATACGATCAAATCAGACATCGAATCCCTGTTCTCACAGGCCAATGAACTCCCGGTCACCTATGTGCCGGTCCAGCTGGCGTTGCTGCATCCCGGTCAGCGAGCCGGCATACTCCTGGATGGCAAACCCGTTGGCTATGTGGGCGCCCTGAATCCATCGCTGCAGCAGGCACTGGATCTGCCACTCCTGCCCTTTGTATTCGAACTGTCACTGGCGGCACTGAGTGGGTCACGGGTTCCGCGTGCCATACCCATGTCGCGCTTTCCGCAGGTTCGGCGCGATATCGCATTGCTGGTGGATGAGGCGGTCAGTTACCAGGCAATCGTCGATGTCATCCGCGCGCAGGCTCCGGCCATGCTCCAGGACATCAGACTGTTCGATGTGTACCAGGGTGACAAGTTGCCTGAAGGCAAGAAAAGCATGGCCTTAGGCTTGATTCTACAAGAGTTTTCGCGCACCCTAGAAGACAGCGAAGTGGACCAGGTGATCACCGCGATCGTGGCGGCACTGGAGGTTGCGCATGGGGCGGTTCTAAGGATATGAGATGGCGCTAACTAAGGCGGCGATGGCGGAAATGCTGTTCGATGAGCTGGGTCTCAACAAGCGTGAGGCCAAGGAGTTCGTTGAACACTTTTTCGAGGAAGTCAGGGTTGCACTGGAAAGTGGGCACGATGTGAAATTGTCGGGTTTCGGCAATTTCGTCCTGCGTAACAAAAACCAGCGACCGGGGCGGAATCCCAAGACAGGTGAAGAAATACCAATATCGGCGAGGCGTGTGGTGACATTCCGGCCAGGGCAAAAACTGAAGGCGCGCGTAGAGGCTTATGCTGGAAATCAGCAATAACAACGAACTTCCAACTATACCCAACAAGCGTTACTTCACCATCGGTGAGGTGAGCGAGTTGTGTCTGGTCAAACCACATGTTCTGCGCTACTGGGAGCAGGAATTCCCGGGACTGGAACCCGTCAAGCGCCGTGGCAATCGTCGATACTATCAGCGACACGACGTCATGTTGATCAGGCAGATTCGCAGCCTGCTGTACCAGGATGGCTACACCATTGGCGGAGCCCGCCAGCATCTGGCCGGAGATTCAGTCAAGGACGACAATGCGCAGTCACAACAGATGATCAGGCAGCTGAGATCCGAGCTGGAAGATTTGCTTCGCATCTTGCGGACCACGGGGTGATAGTCTGTTTCCAGTGTGAACTGATCACCGTTTAGTCAACCCGGCAGGATTTCCCGTTCTGGCCCGTTTTTTTCATACAGTTTCTACAAATAACCCGGCGCTTACGTTAAGCTTCGTCGCTCTGGCGGGGCGTGGCGCAGCCTGGTAGCGCACCACAATGGGGTTGTGGGGGTCGGAGGTTCGAATCCTCTCGCCCCGACCAGTCTTCAGGAGTTGTACAGTCGGCCGATTACTATCTGTAGTCAGGTGTCAATGGAGTCCAACATGCACGCAGACGCGCTGCGCATGGCCGTCACTAAAATCGTCGATAGTCTCAGCAGGGCCAATATCAGGTCTGCGGTTGATCAGTATCGTGCGGCAAAAGGTGACCAGCGCACAGCAGCAGCAGCACGGCTCGGTCACGCCGGTGCTGTCATGATGGAAAGCATCGATGCGATGTCGGCGCCTGAGCGGCAAATCGTCAAATGGCTGCATCTGGAATCTCTGGGATCTGCAGAGTATTGGCAGAATCTGCTTGAAAACTCTGACAATTCACGCGAGCACCAGGCTGAGGTCGTACGTCTGGCGAGTCGCGTGATGTTTGCCAGCAGCCACCTTCCCGGCATGATTGGTTTATTGGAGACGGTCGATTCAACACCGTCACAGGCCGCTGACACCCTGGCACTGGACGAGAGCGAGGCGCATCTGTGCATTCGGCTGACCGACGCAGGCGAACGTGCATCAGACCCCGACCGCGTGGCACGCGCCATAGACGGCATCGATATGCTGTATTCGGCCTGTGCCAGTATTGCGCGCAAGCCTGCCATGGATCTGCGACTGGAGGCGATTGTCAGCAGGCAGAACCGGGATCGGGATATTCAATTCACTGGTGAGCACGACAGCATGTCTGCCGTGTCTGCCGTGATCGACTCCATACCTGCGGCCCTGGCGGATATCAATCCGGACCAGGATATCGACCTGGATGCCGTCGTACGGTCTCTGCCGATCTTTGAGGATCTCAACACGCTGGCCTCGCTGGGTACCTTCTCCGGCAACGATCTCAAGGACATCAGCGATACGATGCATCAGGGAGCCCTGCTGGCACTGGAGAGTGGCGTGATACTGATAGATTCGCAGGCGATGGATGCAAATATTCACCAGAGACCTGCGCCAACACCGACTGTCAGTGACGCCGATGTCGAGTCTGCAGTGCGTGAATCCGCTGCCATGGACTCGGAAACTCGATCGCCGGGCGATGACGCTCTCAGCGCCGCTGAACGTGACGAACATTACGACCGGTATCTGCGCGAGCGCGAAGCCATGCTGCAACAGCATGCTGCCACCGTGTCCAGCACCGGGATCAACGGTCATTCGATGCCCGCTCGCGATGTCTCACCAGGTACCGGTGGGTCTGGCACGGACGACGAATTGCGACGTGATGCGGTGGAGGAGTTGTTGAGGTCTCTGGAGCAGTCACGTAATTCCTGACGCTGCCCTCACGCGGTTTCTGACGTATCTGTGCGCCCCGGGAGCGCTATAAACTCGCCATTTCCCCCGGGCCTGGAGATTCCAGTTCGCCTGGCCACGCCCGCTGCCAGACGGTTTATCCGGTGCGTCCGCGCAGCCTGAGACTGCAGGCGCCGCTTCACTGTCTGTCAAACCAAAGAAAAAGCCCTGATTTACAGGGCTTTTTGTATTGTCTTGGCTCCCTGGGACGGGCTCGAACCGCCGACCCAATGATTAACAGTCATTTGCTCTACCAACTGAGCTACCAGGGAATGGGCACGAAGTGTAGTGCGCTCAACACGTTCCGTCAATCTGTTAGCCTCGATGAGATAATAAAAGGCCCTTTTTCACACAGCCCCTGTCGTCTGCTTGAGGTGAGCTTGCAAAAAGCAGGTCTGCCGTCATGATGGATGTACAATCGCTGTCCTCAAAAGCGTATCCGAACGACATGCCCAATTTATTCGATCTGCATACGGGCTTCCAGCCAGCTGGGCATCAACCGCAGGCCATAGACAAGCTGGCGGCGGGCATTGATGACGGTCTGGCCTACCAGACTTTACTGGGAGTCACAGGATCGGGCAAGACGTTCACGATTGCCAATATTCTGCAGCGTCAGCAACGCCCTGCCATCGTGCTGGCACCCAACAAGACACTGGCGGCTCAGCTATACGGCGAGTTCAAGGAATTCTTTCCCGGCAATGCCGTTGAGTATTTCGTCTCGTATTACGACTACTACCAGCCGGAAGCCTACGTACCGGCCAGTGACCTGTTCATTGAAAAGGATTCTTCCATCAATGAACACATCGAACAGATGCGCCTGTCCGCCACCAAGGCGCTGTTCGAGCGACGGGATACCATCATCGTTGCAACGGTATCATCCATATACGGCCTGGGTGATCCTGAGCAATACCACAAGATGGTACTGCACCTGAAACGTGGCGAGACCGTCAATCAGCGCGATGTGTTGCGCCGACTTGCCGAGTTGCAGTACACACGCAACGACATGGAGTTGAAGCGGGGTACCTATAGGGTGCGCGGCGAGATCATCGATATATACCCGGCAGATTCCGAGCGTGATGCCATTCGTGTCGAACTGTTCGACGACGAGATCGAGACGTTGAGCTTTTTCGATCCACTCACCGGCGAAGTGAGGCAGAAGGTACCCAGGCTAACCATTTATCCTAAGACACACTACGTGACGCCGCGGCAACGCCTGCTGGATGCAACGGAGCACATCAAGGAAGAGCTGCGTGACCGACTGGAGCAGCTGACCGGTGCAGGCAAGCTGGTCGAAGCACAGCGATTGCAGCAGCGGACCCAATTCGACCTGGAAATGATTCACGAACTCGGTTACTGCTCTGGTATCGAGAATTACTCGCGTTACCTGTCCGGTCGACAACCCGGCGAGCCTCCCCCGTGTCTGTTCGATTATCTGCCGGAGGACAGTCTGCTGTTCATCGATGAAAGCCACGTGACAGTCCCTCAACTGGGTGCGATGTACAAGGGAGATCGTTCGCGCAAGGAGAATCTGGTCAACTACGGCTTCCGCCTGCCCTCTGCACTGGATAACCGGCCGTTGAAATTCGAGGAATGGGAATTGCTGTCACCGCAAACTGTGTTTGTCTCTGCCACGCCTGGAAATTACGAGAAGTCTCACGCGGACCAGACAGTGGAACAAGTGGTCCGACCTACCGGTCTTGTCGATCCGGACGTGGAGGTACGACCTGCGCGAACGCAGGTGGATGATGTGCTTTCCGAGATTACAGACCGGGCGTCACGCAATGAGCGGGTGCTGATAACCACGCTGACGAAGCGCATGTCGGAAGATCTCACCGATTACCTGAGTGATCATGGCGTGAAGGTGCGGTACCTTCATTCGGATATCGATACGGTCGAGAGGAGCGAAATAATAAGGGACTTGCGGCTTGGTGTGTTCGACGTGATCGTCGGCATCAATCTGTTGCGCGAGGGGCTGGACATGCCCGAAGTTTCGCTGGTAGCCATACTGGATGCTGACAAGGAAGGGTTTCTGCGCTCGGATCGTTCACTTATACAGACAATAGGCCGGGCCGCGCGCAATCTTCACGGTAAGGCGATACTGTACGCGGATACCTTGACAGGCTCCATGCAGCGCGCCATCGAGGAGACCAACCGGCGACGGGAAGTGCAGATGGATTTCAACGAGGAGCACGGGATTACTCCCAAGGGGATCGAGAAGTCTGTCAACGATGTCATGGAGGCAGGTGGATCGCAGGCGACAGGGTCGCGTCGCGGCAGGCGTGGCAGCGGCAAGGCGGACACTGGCAAGGGCGCCCGGCCAGGGGTGGAAAACCTGTCGGCCACTGACGCTGCCAGGCGCATGAAGGAACTGGAGAAGCAGATGTACGAATGTGCCAGGAATCTCGAGTTCGAGCGGGCGGCGTCTTTGCGTGATGAACTGGAACAGGTCCGGGCTATGATATTCAAGGGCGGAGACACGGCCGCGCATCCGATACCGGCACGCGCCCGGAAAAGATCAGTGGCATCATGAGGCACAGTGTCGCCGACGACCGGGCAATCCGGGAAGGCCAGTGCCGGACGGGCAGTGCCGGGTTGCCGGATGTGCTATTCAATCACGGTGCTTGCACCGTCATTTTCAGAGTGAGGAGATCGAAAAAATGCTAGAAGCCTATCGTCAACACGTTGCAGAGCGTGAAGCAGAAGGCATCGTGGCCAAGCCGCTGGATGCCCAACAGACAGCCGCTCTTGTGGAGCTGTTGAAGTCTCCTCCGCAAGGTGAAGAGGAATTCCTGCTGGAGCTGCTCACGCAGCGTATCCCGGCAGGTGTTGACGAGGCCGCCTATGTCAAGGCGGGTTTTCTGGCGGCCGTGGCAAAGGGCGAGGCAGAATCACCATTGATCAGCCGGGTCAGGGCAGTCGAACTGCTTGGCACGATGTTGGGCGGTTATAACATCCAGCCTCTTATTTCGGCGCTCGATGATGCGGAAATTGCAGAAGCAGCGGTCAAGGCCCTGTCGCATACATTGCTGATGTTCGATGCCTTCCATGACGTCGAGGAAAAGGCCAGGTCCGGTATCGATGCGGCCAGGCGCGTCCTGCAGTCATGGGCAGACGCCGAATGGTTTCTGGCCAGGGAAGAAGTGCCCGAAAAAATCACGGTCACGGTGTTCAAGGTACCCGGCGAGACCAATACCGACGATCTGTCACCCGCCGTCGATGCCTGGAGTCGGCCGGATATTCCCCTGCATGCTACGGCCATGCTCAAGTTCGAACGGGAAGGATTCACCGACAAGCCCCTGCAGAGCATCGAAGAGCTCAAGGGCAAGGGCCATCCACTGGCTTACGTCGGCGATGTGGTTGGCACCGGGTCATCGCGAAAATCTGCAACCAACTCCGTGTTGTGGCATATGGGCGATGATATTCCCTATATCCCCAATCGGCGAGACGGAGGTTTCGTGCTCGGTGGAAAAATTGCCCCGATCTTCTACAACACGCTCGAAGATGCCGGGGCCCTGCCGATCGAATGTGACGTCAACGACATGGAGATGGGCGATGTCATCGATATCTACCCCCATGCACGGAAGGTTACCCGGCATGACAGTGATGAGATTCTGAGTACATTCGAATACGGCAACGAAGTTCTGCTGGATGAAGTTCGAGCTGGCGGCAGGATTCCTTTGATCATAGGTCGAGGCCTGACCGACCGTGCGCGGGAATCGCTGGGTCTGGATGTAAGTACGGTGTTCAAGCGACCTGGTGCCATGGACGCCAATACCAAGGGGTACACGCTGGCCCAGAAGATTGTCGGTAAAGCCTGTGGTGTTGATGGAATTCGGCCTGGCCAGTATTGCGAGCCGAAGATGACCACGGTCGGATCACAGGACACGACGGGTCCGATGACGCGCGATGAACTGAAGGATCTTGCCTGCCTGGGCTTCACCGCTGATCTGGTGATGCAATCGTTCTGTCATACAGCGGCTTATCCCAAGCCTATCGATGTCAGCACCCATCATACGCTGCCGGACTTCATGTCGACTCGCGGCGGTGTGTCACTGCGCCCTGGAGATGGCATCATCCACTCCTGGCTGAACCGCATGTTGTTGCCGGATACCGTGGGCACCGGCGGCGATTCACACACCCGTTTCCCCATGGGTATATCGTTTCCCGCAGGCTCGGGTCTGGTTGCATTTGCCTCGGCTGTCGGCGTCATGCCCCTCAACATGCCCGAGTCCGTGCTTGTCCGTTTCAAGGGCACCATGCAGCCGGGTATCACCTTGCGCGATCTTGTCAATGCGATTCCCTATGCTGCCTTGAAGCGGGGCCTGCTGACCGTGGAGAAGAAGGGCAAGAAGAATGTGTTCTCCGGCCGGTGTGTGGAGATCGAAGGATTGAAGGACCTCAAGCTGGAACAGGCCTTCGAACTGGCAGATGCCACGGCAGAGCGTTCAGCCGGTGGGTGTACCGTCAAGCTCGATATCGAGCCGCTGAAGGAGTACATCACCTCCAATGTCACTCTGTTGCGCTGGATGATGGACGAAGGATACGAGGATGCACGTACGCTGGAACGTCGTGCCCGTAAAATGGAAGAATGGCTCGAGAATCCGACTCTTCTGGAAGCGGATGCGGACGCCGAGTATGCCGAGATCATCGACATCGATCTGAACGAGATCAAAGAACCGTTATTGGCCTGTCCCAATGATCCGGATGATGTAAAGCCGCTGTCGGAAATTCAGGGCGAGGAGATCGACGAGGTGTTCATCGGTTCGTGCATGACGAATATCGGTCACTATCGTGCCGCGGGTAAGCTGATACAGAAATCCGGCGAGTACGTCAACACCGTCCTGTGGATTGCACCACCCACGCGCATGGACGAACATCAACTCAAGGAAGAGGGTTATTACAATATTTTCGGTGCGGCGGGCGCCCGCCTGGAAATACCCGGATGTTCCCTGTGTATGGGTAACCAGGCGCGGGTGAAGCCGGGAGCACGTGTCGTGTCCACCTCTACCCGCAATTTTCCCAATCGCCTGGGAGCGGGTGCTTTCGTGTACCTCAGCTCGGCCGAGCTGGCGGCGGTAGCTGCCCTGCTGGGCAAGCTGCCCACGGTCGATGAATACATGAGTTACGTGAATGATCTGGATGCGATGAGTGAGGAAATCTATCGCTATCTCAATTTCAACGAGATTGCCGAGTTCCAGCACTCTGCCGATGATGCCAAGGTAAAGTTCAAGGACATTCCCGTGTCAATCCAGATGGCCAGTTAACCCTGTAGCCAGGTGACGGGTAGGGCGTTGCACGCAGGCTTCCGGTGAAGGGGCTTCACCGGGGGCCGGCCCTATATTCGTTGGAGCAGAATGTCGGCCTGTCTCAGATACTGAGCCCGACTGAACAGTAACCTGGGTCGCGTGCCGCCACATTGTCTCCACAGTACTACCGAACGCAGCCCGCCCAGCAGCGCGGCGCGAATGGTCGAGGCGACAGTGTTGTCGTTCAGGTAGTCCGGGTCTCCACTGACCATGATGCGAGGACTCAGGTGACTGATACTGCTTCGATACAGGTTGGCAAAGTTACTGATCATGGCCGGGTCGTCGATGTCCGTATCCATCGACTGGCTTCGACTGATGCCGATTCGCAACTGTTCCACAGTGGCTTCATCTGACAAGATGTTGGTTCCCAACTGGATCAGGGCCAGCGCATAGCGTGCGACATCCAGGTCGCGTGATTCGCTGTTGCCGCCAAGCTGGCTCTTCAGCACACGCAGACCCGTGGCTATGCTCTTCGTGCTGCCTCCATAGGCGTCGATGACGCGGTCGGTATTCAAGGTGAGAATGGATCGCAGTGTCCCTCTCAATTCATCCTTGTCGGCGGATCCCGTGGTTGCCAGCGTCTTGCAGAGATGCACGGACTGGAAGATACCGGAAAGCGCGAGGGTCTGGTTTTCGATGGTGGATAGAGATGTCATGGGCTCAGTATAGTCTGCGCTATCGTGCAAGGTCACTGATGATGGCGCCGCCAAGGCAGACGTCCTGATCGTAGAGCACCAGGGATTGCCCTGGAGTGGCCGCCCTCACCGGTCTGTCAAATTCAATCTGCAGAGTTTCATGCGTGTCCAGCCTCACCGTGGCATGCTGATCCAGCTGCCGGTAGCGTACTTTGGCGGTACATCTAAAGTGTTGCGCCGGTGCCTGCCCCTGTACCCAGTGAACATCGTGAGCCTGAAGTGAGGTTCGAAACAGGGCAGGATGGTCGTGTCCCTGGCCAACGATCAGTCGATTGTCTGCCAGGTCCTTATCCAGGACGTACCAGGGCGCTTCCTGCGCCTCACTCTGACCGCCAATGCCCAGACCCTGTCTTTGTCCAAGCGTATAGAACATCAGTCCGTTGTGGTAGCCCAGACGTGCTCCGCTGTCATCGACGATCTCACCCGGTTGGGCGGGCAGGTACTCCGCCAGAAATGTGCTGAACTTGCGTTCCCCGATGAAACAGATGCCGGTGCTGTCTTTTTTACTGTGCACGTGGAAACCTGCTTGCTGCGCCAGTTTGCGAACCGTGGTTTTTTCCAGCTCACCCACCGGGAAGAGACTGGGTCTGAGTTGCTGCTGATTCAAGGTGTAGAGAAAATAACTCTGGTCCTTTTTCTCATCCAGTCCTCTAAGCAGGGTAACTGCCTCATCCGATCGGGCGCTACGGACATAGTGTCCGGTGGCAATGGCGTCTGCTCCCTGACGACGCGCGTGATCCAGAAAGGCACTGAACTTGATCTCCTTGTTGCACAGGATGTCTGGATTAGGCGTACGTCCTGCACCATACTCCTGCAGAAAATGCGCGAATACACGCTCCCAGTACGCATCGGCGAAATTGACCGTGGTCAGTTCTATCCCGAGTCTTGATGCCACCGACGCTGCATCACGATAATCCTGTCGGGCAGTACACTGTTCATCGTCGTCCTCCCAGTTCTGCATGAAAATACCTGATACCTGGTATCCCTGTCGTTTCAACAACCAGGCGGCTACCGAGGAATCAACGCCCCCGGACATGCCCACGATGACGTGCATGGACTGCCGATCCTCCCGCAACCGGGCAGGCAATGAAACCGAATGTGCAGAATCGTTCATGCCGCGGGCAGAGTCGTGGGTTCGGGTCGGTGTGGCTGGAAGGAAGCTGGTACGTGGCCTGGATCATACAATGCGCACAATGAATGCATCGAAGGACCCAGAACACTAGAAATTGGTGATCAGTGCTTCGTTGCTGCGCTGAATTTTCTTGCGCTTGGGCGGCGGGGCAGTCTGACGGGCAAAGAAGCCATCATCCATCTTCTCCAGAAACTGTTTGGCCTGCGGGGACAGAAACTTGCCGCGTCTGACCACCACGCCATAGCTGCGGTTTGGAAAATATTCATCCATCGGCTTGACGATGAGGTTCTCGAATCCACGCAAGCAGATGCTGGTCACAATACTGATGCCTGTGCCGATTTCCACATAGCGTTTGATGACTTCCCATCCACCCGCCTCGAGCACTACGTTGTAGGGCACGCCGTGTTGCTGGAAAACCAGGTCGACGACGCTCCAGGTGCTCAGGTGACGAGGCGGGAGGATCAGTCCATAAGGGCTTATATCTTCCAGCGTGATCCGGTCCTTGTTCTCGAGTGGGTGTCCCTTGCACATGATCAGGGCCGGTCTGTAGTCATAGATCGGGTGGTAGACCATGTCATCAGGCACATCGATCATCGACCCGACAGCGAAATCCACCTCGTCGGCCCGGATCAGCGCCATGCCGTCGTGTCCGGTGACATTGTGCAACCGCACATCGATTTGCGGGTACTCGTCGGAAAACGATTTGATGACATCGGGCAATATATACAGCAGTGTGGCTTCTCCCGAGGCAATGTCCAGCGGGCCGGAATGCACGTCTCCCAATCTGGCGGAAAAACTGTCCGCAAGCCGGGCGAAACCGTCGACCAGGGGTTGCGCCATTTCCAGAAGAAGGTCACCAGCCGGTGTCAGGCGAATCTTCGGGCCACAGCGTTCGAACAGCAATGTGTCAAGCTCTTTCTCCAGGGCTTGAATCTGCAGAGATACGGACGGCTGGCTGAGCCCGAGTCGCTGGGCAGCCTTGGAGATGCTGCCTGTCTGGGCCGCGTGGCAGAAGGCACGAAGCTGGCGGTGCTGATTGAGGTTGGCATTATCCGGACTGGCCATGATCGAGACTTATTCATTGAGGCTATGCTAATAATGATTATTATTATATTGCACAATGATGGTTTCCGGTAGAATTTTTTTTGCGTTGCAGCATGGCTGCAGTTGAGCGGAACCCGCAGGCCAGCCAGTACTTTTTCTGCCGCGCAGAATCCTAGACCTTGTAGTAATCCCGGTACCAGTCGACGAAACGACCGATGCCTTCTTCCACACTGGTGTCAGGCTTGTAGTTCACATCCCTGACCAGGTCGCTCACATCAGCGTAGGTGTCCGGCACATCGCCGGGTTGAAGTGGCAGCAGGTTCTTGATTGCCGTACGGTTCAGGCAGCTCTCCAATGTGCTGATATAGTGTTCCAGTTCGATCGGCTGGTTGTTACCGATGTTGTATATGCGGAATGGTGCAGAGCTGGTGGCCGGGTCGGGTTTGTTGCTGTCCCAGGATTCGTCAGCCGTCGCCACCTTGTCCAGCGTACGCACGACGCCTTCCACGATATCGTCCACGAACGTGAAGTCACGTTTGTGCCTGCCGTAGTTGAAGACATCAATCGGCAGACCCGCCAGAATGTTCCGGGTGAACAGGAACAAGGCCATGTCCGGCCTTCCCCAGGGTCCATACACCGTGAAAAAGCGCAGTCCGGTTGTCGGAAGTTGAAAAAGGTGGCTATAGGTGTGCGCCATCAGCTCATTGGCCTTCTTGGTGGCAGCGTAGAGGCTGACGGGATGATCTACGGATTCGTGTACCGAAAACGGCATGTTGGTGTGGTTGCCATAGACCGAGCTGGTCGATGCATAGACCAGGTGCTCCACACCGGAATGGCGGCAATTTTCGAGAATGTTGGTGAACCCGACGATGTTCGCGTCGATATAGGCGTGCGGGTTTTCCAGTGAGTAGCGGACACCTGCCTGGGCTGCGAGATTCACGACTCTCTGTGGCTGATAGTTGCGAAACGTCTCCTCCATCAGTGCCCGATCCTCGATACTGCCCCGCACGTCAGTGAAACCGTCGCGCGCCTTAAGGCGCTCCAGCCTGGCCAGTTTGAGATTCACATCGTAATAGTCGTTGACGTTGTCCACGCCGATTACTTCGTCACCACGCTCCAGCAGTTTCAAAGCCAGCGTTGAGCCGATGAATCCGGCGGTACCGGTAATGAGTATTTTCATGTTGCTTGGAGTGTGGCGCAGGTGCGAAAGGGCTAGAGTCGAGCGTCGACCGATTGTTTGGGTAGAACGCTTTTAATATCGTAGAGAATGTTCTGTGCTTTACCAAGCCGACGTATACGCTCGCTGCCCAGGTGCACGAACTGTTCATGAGCAACAGCAAGAATGATGGCGTCGTAGTGCCCGTCCACTGGAGCATCTATCGGGGTGATACCGTACTCGTGCTCCGCTTCGTCAGGATCGACCCAGGGGTCGTAGACATCGACATTGGCGTGGTAGTGCATGAGTTCCTGAACGATATCCACCACACGTGTATTGCGCAGATCGGGGCAGTTTTCCTTGAAGGCCAAACCGAGGATGAGGATATTGGCCCCCACGACATGGATGCGCCGACGCGTCAGCATTTTGACCACTCGGGCCGCGACGTAGGCTCCCATCCCGTCATTGATCTGGCGACCGGAGAGAATGACCTGGGGGTAATAGCCGATTTCCTGTGCCTTGTGCGTCAGATAGTAGGGATCAACACTGATGCAGTGTCCACCCACGAGCCCGGGCCGGAAATTGAGAAAGTTCCATTTCGTGCCGGCGGCCTCGAGTACTTCCAGCGTGTCGATTTCCAGGCGATCGAATATCAGGGCAAGTTCGTTGATCAGCGCAATGTTCAGGTCACGCTGTGTGTTTTCGATGACTTTTGCCGCCTCGGCGACCTTTATGGAGCTTGCCTTGTGGGTTCCAGCCGTAACGATTCGTCGATAGAGCAGGTCGATTGCGTCGGCCACCGCCGGCGTGGACCCGGAGGTGACTTTCATGATCGTACTGACCCGGTGTTCCTTGTCGCCGGGATTGATTCGTTCCGGACTGTATCCGGCAAAGAAATCGAGGTTGAACCTCAGACCTGACTCCTTTTCCAGAATGGGAACGCAGACCTCTTCAGTGGCGCCGGGATACACGGTGGATTCGTAGATGACCACTGAACCTGCCTGCATGATGCTGCCAATCGCTACGCTGGCTCCAGTCAATGGTGACAAATCAGGCTGCTTGTGACGATTGATAGGGGTGGGGACAGTGACGATGAATACCTTGCAGCCGGCCAGATCGTCCAGACGACTGGTGAACTGCAAGCTGGCTGCTGCCCTCATTTCCGTGGATGACACCTCCAGTGTCCGATCATGGCCTGATTTCAACTCCCTGATACGCTCATCATCGATGTCAAACCCGATGGTGGTCATTTTCCTGCCGAATTCCACGGCCAGCGGAAGACCTACGTAGCCCAGGCCGATGACGGCAATCGTGTCGTTGTCACTGATCGTAAACATGGAATTAACCGGTGAAATCCTGGTTGACTGGCTGCGAACAGTGAGGCATGGCACACAGTCCGGCAGATTATACGTGTTTGCAGGCGGCCTCTGGGTCCGGTGGCGAGCCTGACCGGACATTGTTCTCCTGGCTGAGAACTGAATCAAAAACCGGCGGTTACCATTGCCTGGTCTGGCTGGAAAATCGTGGGTTTTCCGGCCACCAGATCGGGACACCTGCCTTACAATGGCCGCAGCTTGCTCCAAACGAACGGGTTGCAACCGGATTTGGGTACGTTCCGATACTTCAAGATGCATCTTCAGATGCCGTTCCTGCTGCTGGCTCTGCTGGAGTTCTGCATTTGTGTTGCGGCCGTGTTCGTGGCGGCGTACGTAAGCGTCGATGGATCGTACCTGGCCCAGGACGCAGGCATTCAGTCATCCGTTGCCACAGCGATGCTGTTTGGTCTCGTCGTGCCGGTGACGATCATGGTGATGGGCTTGTACCAGAGCCGTATTCGGGGCGGTGTACTGGGCGTCTTCCTGCGCTCCGTGATCGGTTTTGCCTGCGGTGTGGTCATTCTCGCCGTGCTCTATTATTTTTTTCCAACTTTACAACTGCAGCGCGGGGTGTTTGGCCTGGCCGTACTCATCGCGTTTCTGTTGATCGGTACGATTCGCCCGATGTACTTCCACTATCTGGACAGGGACATCCTGAAAGTCCGGGTGCTCGTGCTGGGCGCTGGTGAGAAGGCGGCGTCCATAGCCCGACGCTTGCGACGACATGTCGATCGACGCGGATTTCACATCGTCAGCTATGCAGCGCTGTCCACCGATCCCGTGGTTGCGGTCGACCGGAAATCAGTGGTAAACACGGCCGGACGCTCATTGCTGGAACTTGCCGTGGCCAGTGATGTCGATGAGATCGTCGTGGCAGCGGATGAGCGGCGTGGTGGCCTGCCACTGGACGAGTTGCTGGAATGTAAACTTCATGGCCTGGATGTTATCGACCTGCTCAGTTTTTTCGAGCGCGAGCAAGGCAAGCTTCCGCTGGAGCTCTTGCGCCCCGAGTGGCTCATCTATTCAGACAGGTTCGGACGCGGCACGTTCAGGGATATTGGTAAACGAGCTTTCGATCTACTCGCCAGCGGCCTCATCCTGGCCTGTGGCTGGCCGGTCCTGCTGCTCACTGCACTGGCGATCTGGCTTGAAGATGGTCCGGATGCACCGCTGCTTTGCCGGCAGGTCCGGGTAGGGTTTCTGGGAAAGCCGTTCGAGGTACTGAGATTTCGCAGCATGCCGGTCGATTCGACGAGTGGTGGCCAGGCCCGGTGGCGAACGGAAATGGACCATGGACGTTCCAGAGTGGGGAAGTTCATCCGCAAGACACGAATCGACACACTCCCGCAGATTCTGAATGTGCTGACTGGCACGATGAGTCTCGTGGGTCCGCGACCTGAAAGTCCACAATTTGTCGAGAGACTCGGCGAGGCCATTCCCTATTACAGGGAAAGGCATGCCGTCAAGCCTGGAATGACCGGGTGGGCGCAGGTTTGCTACCCCTACGATGCCTCATTCAATGATTCGGTACAGACCCAGGAATTCGACCTCTTCTACGTCAAGAATCACACGATTTTCCTGGACCTGCTGATCCTTTTCCAGGCCGCTGAAGTGGTGCTGTTCGGTAGAGGCTCTCGCTAGCCCGGACGCGCGGAGTCACTGGAATGATTGTTTGATCACCATTGCATTCTTTCGGGGCTCGATAGATATATCATGAGTTTATAAGTACAATTTGCAGTAACTTACTAACTATGGACAACCGATCTGTCCGAGACTGACCGATGGCCCGGTGTCCGTATGGTGGTAAACCCGGGCCCTATGTGCCAGTAACGGTGGCAGTGGCAGTGGCAGCGACGGTGGCGGTCGAGGGGGTCAGTCGCTGTGCGGCGGATTTCGGGGCGTCGGCGCCCGGCCTCGGATCATTCTGGTACGCCCCGGCTGTTTGGTCAGCCATGGGCCTCTCTGCCGGCTGTCCAGCTGTTTTCCCTCACCAGGCAAATGAGTGGAAAAGGCGCCGGAAACGCTGAAAATGCTGACTCGGAGTGTACCGCCATCGGCCCTGGAGCTCGAGCTCATCTGCCATTGGCGCCACCCGGGTGACACTGGCCATGCGTTATTGGCCATGGCAGCAAAAGCGTGTCATCTGTCACCCTATTGCACGGCTTGCAGGACTACACTTTTGTTGGCTGGCAGAGTAAGTTGTGTGCGTGGTAAACGTGAACACGCCAGCAATTGAGTTCGGTATTTCAGGCACCATGTTGAAGGGGTATGAAAATTGCGATCCAACCGCCAAGCGTGATCGCAGAGTCAGTCCCTGATATAAGAGGTATTCCGGAACTGTGGCAGCTGATCTGGAGTCAGATCAATCGATCTCGTGGAAACAGTAAATGAGTGAAGAAGACACAAACAGGGCGGGCGGTCTGGCAGTCGAGAAAGCACGGCCGAAGCTTGCCAAGCCACCACTGTGGAAAGTGGTGTTGTTGAACGACGATTACACGCCGATGGAATTCGTCGTCGAGGTGTTGCAGGTATTTTTCAAACTGGACAGGGAGCAGGCCACGCGGGTCATGCTGCATGTCCACCAGAAGGGCAAGGGTGTGTGCGGGGTGTTTACCAGGGAGATTGCCGAAACCAAGGTTGCTCAGGTTACGCAACTGGCCAGGGAACGTAAGCACCCATTGTTGTGTGAGATGGAAAAGGTGTAAATATGAGCAGCGTAGTGGATCTGGCTCCGGGCGCTGCAGCAATAAAATGATGTAACTAGAGCGGATGATCAAACCATGCTAAGTAAAGAGCTCGAATTCACCCTTAACAATGCGTTCAAGGAGGCACGCACGCGCCGCTTCGAATTCATGACGGTTGAGCATCTTCTGCTTGCCCTGATCGATAATCCGACAGCCGCCCAGGTATTGCGTGCCTGTGGCGGTGACCTCGAGACCCTTCGTGATGAACTGGACAGTTTCGTCGATGAGAACACGCCGCTGCTCGATGAGAACGATACTCGCGAGACCCAGCCTACACTAGGCTTCCAGCGGGTACTCCAGCGTGCCGTTTTTCACGTACAGAGCTCCGGCAAGAAAGAGGTCACTGGTGCCAATGTACTGGTCGCCATCTTTGGCGAACAGGACTCCCAGACCGTGTTCCTGCTCAACAAGCAGAACATCACTCGCCTGGATGTCGTCAACTATATTTCACACGGTATTGCCAAGAATTCACAGGAAGAGCCGGAGGAGGCAGATGATGCCGCGACCGAGTATTCGGGTGAGGAGGGCGAAACGGATGCCAAGCCGCTGGACAAGTATGCAAGTAACCTCAATGCGCGGGCACTTGCCGGAGAGATCGACCCGCTGATCGGTCGCGACCATGAAGTCGAGCGCGCATCGCAGGTACTCTGTCGCCGGCGCAAGAATAACCCGCTGCTCGTGGGCGAGGCAGGCGTCGGCAAAACAGCGATCGCTGAAGGGCTGGCCAAGCGAATCGTCGATGGAGAGGTCCCCGAAGTACTCGCCGATGCGGTCATCTATTCACTGGATCTCGGTGCACTGGTTGCCGGTACGAAGTATCGCGGGGATTTCGAGAAACGACTCAAGGGTATTCTGAATCAGCTGAAGAAGGAGCCAAGTGCCATACTGTTCATCGATGAGATTCATACCATCATCGGTGCCGGCGCTGCATCGGGCGGTGTCATGGATGCCTCCAACCTGATCAAGCCGATGCTGGCGACGGGTGAGCTAAAGTGCATAGGCTCTACGACCTATCAGGAATATCGAGGTATTTTCGAGAAGGACCGTGCCCTGTCTCGCCGCTTCCAGAAGATAGATGTGGTGGAACCTTCGGTCGATCAGACCTTCGAGATTCTGAAAGGTCTCAAGTCACGTTACGAAGAATTCCATGAAGTCAAGTACTCGAATAATGCGCTGAAGACTGCAGCAGAACTCTCAGGGCGTTATATCAATGATCGATTCCTGCCCGACAAGGCCATCGATGTGATCGACGAGGCCGGTGCCAATCACCGTGTGAAAGGGGCGACGACCAAAGGTAAGAAACAGATCACAGTGAAGGATATCGAAGCCATCGTGGCCAAGATTGCCCGTATTCCTGAAAAGAGTGTGTCATCGACCGATACCGACAAACTCAAGACGCTGGCCCGTGATCTTCGTATGCTGGTGTTTGGGCAGGACGAGGCCATCGACACATTGGGTGCAGCGATCAAGATGTCACGCTCCGGACTCGGACCCGAAGACAAGCCAATCGGCAGCTTCATGTTTGCTGGCCCGACCGGGGTGGGCAAGACGGAAGTGACCAAGCAGCTGGCCAATATCATGGGTATCGAGTTGATACGTTTCGACATGTCCGAGTATATGGAGCGGCATACCGTATCCCGCCTTATTGGAGCACCCCCCGGGTATGTCGGTTTCGATCAGGGTGGCTTGCTGACTGATGCGGTCATACAGAATCCGCACGCGGTGGTTCTGCTGGATGAGATTGAAAAGGCGCATCCGGACGTATTCAACCTGCTGTTGCAGGTCATGGATCACGGCACGCTCACCGACAATAACGGTCGTAAGGCGGATTTCAGGAACATCATTCTGATCATGACCACCAACGCCGGTGCCGAATCAATTTCGCGCACGACGATGGGATTCACCCAGCAGGATCACAGTACTGACGGCACCGATGCGGTCAACAAGATGTTCACGCCGGAGTTCCGCAATCGACTGGACGCCATCATCCAGTTCAAGCCGCTGGACAAGAGCATCATCCTGAATGTCGTGGATAAGTTCATCATCGAACTCGAGGCGCAGCTTGAGGAGAAAAATGTGTCGATCGATTTCAATGACGAAGCGAAGGCCTGGCTGGCTGAACATGGATTCGATGCCCGTATGGGTGCACGTCCCATGTCACGATTAATCAGTGAAAACGTCAAGAAACACCTGGCCGACGAGATTCTCTTCGGTAAGCTCAGTCGTGGCGGTCGGGTCAACGTGATCCTCGACGAGAAAGGCGACCTGGCTTTCGAGTTCGAAAGCAAGGAGAACAAGGAAGCCACGGTTCCACAGTAGGACAGTCACACGCTCACAACCAACGCAGCTGCAGCGCAGTAGCGTTGGTGTGAGCGCTGAACGCCGTTAACGGGTGCCGATCGTTGAGTGGGTGAGAGGTGGTGAACGGGTTCAACCCGACACGCAATGAACTCGATAATTGATACGCACTGCCGCTGATAACGGGTAGGGCAGTGACTTCAGCTCAACGGCTACGATAGGTGATGCGACCTTTGCTCAGGTCGTAGGGAGTCATTTGAACCGTCACCTTATCGCCGGTTAGAATGCGGATGTAGTGCTTGCGCATCTTTCCCGAGATGTGCGCCGTGACGACATGACCGTTTTCCAGTTCCACACGGAACATGGTATTGGGAAGGGTGTCAACAACCACGCCCTCCATTTCTATGGGTTCTTCTTTAGCCATTAAATCTCTGGTTTGCCTGGATCAGGTAGGTACTGCATCAGGGTGCGTTTCTGGAGGCCATTATCACCATAATGCCGCCCACTGCAAGCGTGAGGAGAAGATAGATGACGGACAACCTCGGTCCAAGGCGCAAAATATGGTGCTGGAGGACGACGATTACAAGAGCTGGCACCTGATCGGGATGGTTAAATTCCCGGTCAGTTCTGCACAGTGAGAAATATTCGTTTGAACTGATGCCCGTAGCCACACATAATAGCCAGGATGTACAGCACTCTCCTGCATAAGCCTATCAACAGCGGGCGCTTCGCCTCACTGATGGATCTGTATGAGCAGAATTACCTGCTCATGCGTCTGCTGGCGCCTGAGCTCAAGCGTATGGGTCCTGGCACGCACGTCTCCCGGTTGCCCGGTGCCATGTCGTTGGAGCTCAGTGAGCTGGAACACAGCCGTTACACGTCGACCTTCCGGTTGACCTATCGATTCTCTGAACGCACTTTACGAGGTCGCAGGGAGCGGGAGCCGGACCTTGCCATCCGGCTGTATCACGACGCGAGATCCTGCGAAGTCATGAGTGGCCTGATGCCGGAAGAGCGCATGGTATCGAGACGCACTCGTGATCTCGAAGAAGGCAGGCACTTGAATCGATTCCTGAAAAAGTGGTTGAGTTACTGCCTGCGACAGGGGCACGGCTTCGGTAAACAGCTTGAGCCGGTGGAACCGGCCGTGGACTACTGTACGCAATGTTGATCAAAGCTGCGCTGGTAGCGAGCCATGTGGATGATCGTGTTGTCCATGTCCTCAGGGGTGAGGCGTGATTTCAAGCGTCTTTCCAGGGACGTCACGCGCTTGCGCAGGTCCTGGCAGCGACTCTGCTTGTAGCTCGCCGCGCTGATGCGGTTCTGAGAGCCGGATTTATCCGTGCCAGGCGCCTGGGTGCCGGTGCTGTTACTGTCACTGACGGCAATGGCCCCCGGCATCGATGCCAAGGGCAGGGTGGTTGATCCGGATGTGGTACTGCGACTGATGGCGCCCGGCAGGTCGCGGGTTCCGCCAGGTGCGTATTCCAAGCGCGGCAGCGTCTTTGCGGCGGGGGTACTGTCACCATCGTTCGCCAACGACTGCCCTGGGGGCTCGACAGGGTCATTATTGTGCTGAGCGCGTTCCCTGATCACCAGCTCGGCGGTCGGTTTCGCAGAATCTACCGTCTCATAGGCCACACCGGCAGGTGGCATCCTGGGTGAGAACGTGATGGAACCATCCGCCTCTGTCCACTTGTACAAAGGTTGTGCGAGGGTCAGGGAGGCTTGTGTCAGCAATATCAGCAGGCTGATTCGACGGATCATTTTCGTGGATTTGCGCTAAAGTCTTTGATGGGTGATGCAAAGTCGGTGCCGATGAATCCAGGACTGAATTTTCTCTACGTGGGGCTGGGCGGGGCAACGGGTGCCTGTATGCGTTACGCGTTCAGTCTTCTGCTGGCCAGAGAACTATTGCGTTTTCCGCTGGCCACACTCGCAGCGAATCTGACGGGTGCACTGCTGGCCGGTATCATCACCACGTGGTTCTGGAGCAGGGGCCTGTTCGGTACCCCGATGCAGTTGTTGCTGGTCGTGGGATTTCTGGGGGGATTCACGACCTTCTCGGCGTTTTCCGTAGAGACATTGAGATTGCTGGAAACAGGCAACCTGGCACTGGCGCTGTTGAATATCGTCGCCAATGTTGGCGGATCTATGCTGGCGGTGGTCGCGGGTGCGCTGATAGCGCGTGGTCTGTGGCCGGGCTGAGCTGTAATCGGGACAGGGTGCACTGATATACTCTGTCAGGTGTGGAAGCCCGAATGCCTTCGCACCAACCCTGCTGACAGACGATTTCGAGAATCTATCATCGCATGCTCGACCCTAAACTCCTTCGCAACGACCTGCCGCTGGTTGCCGAACGACTCAGTGTACGCAACTTCAAACTCGATCAGGATGCGCTTTCTGAACTGGATCGACGCAGAAAGGCGCTTCAGCAACGCACAGAAGAGCTGCAGGCGGAGCGCAACTCGCGTGCGAAAACCATAGGTCAGGCCAAGTCCCGCGGTGAGGACATCGAACCTCTGCTGGCGGAAAACAGTCGCATGGGGGATGAGCTGGAAAACGCCAGGGATGCACTGGCCGAGGTGCAGGCGGAGCTGGATGCCATTCTGCTGACTCTGCCCAATATGGTCGATGCCAGCGTGCCGCGTGGTCGTGACGAAGCTGATAACCTTGAATTGCGCAAGGTCGGCACGCCACCCAGCTTCAGCTACGAACCGCTGGATCACGTCGATATCGGTGCCAGGCGAAGTGCGCTGGATTTCGAAACGGCGACCAAGCTGACAGGGTCCCGATTCGCCGTGCTGCGTGGCGAGCTGGCCATGCTGCACCGGGCGCTCATTCAGTTCATGCTGGATGTGCACACCCGTGAGCACGGCTATGTGGAAATCAACGTCCCCTATGTCGTCAATGCCGAGACACTGAAGGGCACCGGACAGTTGCCCAAGTTCGAGGATGACCTGTTCAGACTCGTGTGGGGGGATGTCGGTACGCGGGCAGATGCTGGTGCGACCGGTAATGACTACTATCTGATTCCAACCTCGGAAGTGCCGGTGACGAATACGGTACGCGATACCATTCTCGAGGTATCGGAACTGCCCGTACGCTATACCTGCCACAGTCCGTGCTTTCGCTCTGAAGCCGGTTCCTACGGCCGCGATACCCGCGGACTGATCCGCCAGCATCAGTTCGAGAAGGTGGAAATGGTACAGGTCGTCCATCCGGATGAGTCGTATGCTGCGCTGGAGCAGATGACCGGACATGCCGAGACCATCCTGCAGAAACTGGGTCTTGCCTATCGGGTGGTGGTTCTGTGCGGCGGGGATATCGGGTTTGCTGCTGCCAAGACATACGATATCGAGGTCTGGCTTCCTGCGCAGAAGACTTACCGGGAAATCTCATCAGTCAGCAATTGCACCGATTTCCAGGCCCGACGCATGCAGGCTCGATTTCGTGACCCGACGACACGCAAGACGGAATTGCTGCATACGCTCAACGGTTCAGGACTGGCCGTTGGCCGCACTCTGATTGCCATCATGGAAAATTACCAGCAGGAAGATGGCAGCGTGGCAGTCCCGGAAGCCTTGCAGCCGTATACAGGGGGTGTGCGTACGGTACTCCAGCCGTAAGAGTGGCCATGAGATCGTTACCCAGCCTTCCGCATTATCTGCTGCGCAACGCCGAACAATACGCCAATCGTGTGGCCATGCGACACAAGGACCTGGGAATCTGGCGTGAGTGGACCTGGGCAGAGATCTGTGGAGAGGTCCAGAGCTACGCAATGGGCCTGAAGGAGCTCGGGCTCTGCCACGGCGACAAGGTGGCCATCATCGGCGGCAACCGGCCGCGACTCTACTGGTCGTTTTCTGCAATCCAGTCCATTGGAGCCATTCCGGTTCCCGTCTATGCCGACTCGGTTGCCGAAGAGATGGTCTATGTCCTGGAACACGCCGGTGTCCGGTTCGCCGTATGCCAGGACCAGGAGCAGGTGGACAAAGTAGTCTCGGTACACGATCAGCTACCGGGGCTATCGAATATTCTCTACGATGAATCGAGAGGCATGCGTGACTACGATGTGCAGGTGATCCTGTCGATCGATGCCGTACAGAATCTCGGCCGACGGGCGCTGGAACGTGACAGTCATCGGGCGGTGCAATGGCGCACGGAGATTGACACGCTGTCTGGCAATGACATGTGTGTGATGCTGTATACCTCAGGGACGACAGGACGTCCGAAAGGCGTGATGCTCTCACACGACAATCTGATCATCACCTCGATCAACGCCAACACCTTCGACAAGCTCGATGTCGATGAACAGACCATTGCCTATCTGCCATTGGCCTGGGTGGGAGATCATGTATTCAGCTATGGCCAGTCGCTGACCGCAGGCTACTGCGTCTGTTGTCCCGAAAGTCCGGAAACGATTTCTGCGGATCGACGCGAGATCGCACCTACCTACTTCTTTGCACCGCCGCGTGTGTTCGAGTCTCTGCTGACAGCGATTACCGTCGCCATGGAGGATGCCAGTCGACCGAAGCGAGCCATGTTCGATCATTTCATCCGCGTTGCCAAAGGGTATGGAGAAGATGTACTCAACGGGGCGCCTCTGCCGCTGTTCTCACGATTACACTATGCCATTGGCGAGTTGCTGGTGTACGGGCCGCTGAAGAACCGTCTGGGCATGTCGAGGGTCAGGGTGGCCTACACGGCCGGGGAGGCGATCGGGCCTGATATCTTCCGTTTCTACCGATCACTGGGAATCAATCTCAAGCAGCTGTACGGTCAGACTGAAGCGAGCGTCTACATAACTGCCCAACCCGATGGACAGATCGATGCAGATACTGTCGGTATCCCTTCGCTGGATGTGGAAATCCGTATCGCCGATAACGGTGAAGTGCTGTACCGTTCTCCAGGCGTATTCCTCGGCTACTACCGGGACGATGAAGCGACCGCTTCGACCAGGACAGCCGACGGTTGGGTCTATACCGGTGATGCAGGCTTTATCGATGAAAAAGGCCATTTGCGAATCATCGATCGTGCAAAGGATGTCGGCAGGCTTAATGATGACAGTCTGTTCCCGCCCAAGTACATCGAGAACAAGTTGAAATTCTTTCCGTCAATCAAGGAAGCGGTGGCCTTTGGCGATGGGCGGGACTATGTGGCAGCCTTCGTCAATATCGATCTGGCTGCCGTATCCAACTGGGCCGAAAGGAACGATATCGTCTATGCCTCCTACCAGGAGCTGGCGGGTCATCCACTGGTCTACGACATGATCGAAAGGCACATCGAGGAAGTCAATCGAGACCTGGCTGCGGAGCCTCGTGTGGCAGGTGCCTGTATCCGGCGATTCCTTGTACTGCACAAGGAACTCGATGCCGATGATGGTGAACTCACTCGCACCCAGAAGGTGCGCCGAAAATTCATCAACGAGCGCTATCAGGCGCTGATCGAGGCTTTGTATTCCGACAGGGACACCCAGTTCGTGTCCACAACGGTCATTTTCGAAGACGGGCGCAAGGGTAAGATCGAGGCTGATGTCACTATTCGCAGTCTGGGTGAGGTGCCGGATATGCAGATGGCTTCCTGATGAATCATGCCCGGCGCTGGTCAGACCAACTGTCAGAGGAATTGGGTAGTGGTGCATCTGCCGAATTGTTGAGCGTTGACAACGTCTCTCTGTCGTTTGGTGGCGTCAAGGCCATTGCCGATATCTCCTTCGATATCCTGAAGGGGGAGGTGCGGGCCATCATCGGTCCAAACGGAGCAGGCAAGACGTCCATGCTCAACGTGATCAATGGTTTCTATCATCCGCAGGAAGGCATCATCACTTTTCGTGGTAAACAGCGGCGACGCATGAAACCCTACCAGGCTGCAGCGTCGGGTATCGCCCGGACGTTCCAGAATGTTGCCCTGTTCAAGGGCATGAGTACACTGGACAACATCATGTCGGGCCGTTCACTGAAAATGCATTGCGGTTTTCTCTGGCAGGTGGTGCATATAGGGCCTGCGCGCAGCGAAGAGATTCGGCATCGCAGACGCGTCGAGGAGATCATCGATTTTCTGGAGATTGCGCATATTCGCAAGCAGCCCGTCGGCAAGTTGCCCTACGGTCTGCAGAAACGGGTGGAGTTGGGCCGGGCCATGGCGATGGAGCCGGAGTTGCTGCTGCTCGACGAGCCGATGGCTGGTATGAACCTGGAAGAAAAAGAGGATATGAGTCGGTTCATTATCGATCTGAACTCGGAATTCGGTACCACCATCGCCCTGATCGAACACGACATGGGTGTGGTGATGGACCTTGCTGACCGCGTGGTCGTACTCGATTATGGGCGGAAGATTGCTGACGGCACCCCTGCAGAGGTACAGGCGAACCAGGATGTGATCGATGCGTATCTCGGGGTGGCCCACTGATGGATATCCTGCATTCGATATTCGTCGCGCCGTTTATCGATATGGGTGCCTACCCGGATTTTCTGTTACAGGTGATCTGGGAAGGATTTGTAGCAGGCGTGCTCTACTCGTTGATTGCGCTCGGATTCGTGCTGATTTACAAGGCATCCGGTGTATTCAATTTTGCGCAGGGCATCATGGTCGTATTCGCGGCACTGGTGCTTGTCAGTCTGCATGAAATGGGCATGCCGGCGTGGGTCGCCGTGCTGGTCTCAGTGGTAGTCATGGGATTGTTGGCGATCGGTGTAGAACGGTTCGTGCTGCGCAAGCTCGTCAACCAGCACGACGCCATTCTGCTGATGGCAACCATCGGACTCACACTGGTGCTCAAAGGATCGGGTCAATTGATCTTCGGGGGGGAGCCGAAGCCGATGATCACACGCGAACTTGGCCTGCCGACGGGTGCCTCGGACTGGGAGGTCTTTGGCGGCGTCGTGATATTTCAGCATATCGACATCGCGGCCACGGTGGTGGCACTGCTCATGGTGCTGGCGCTGGCAGTATTCTTTTCGAAGACGCGTATCGGCCGAGCACTCAGAGCCGTGGCAGATGATCACCAGGCGGCCTTGTCGGTGGGTATTTCACTCCATCAGATCTGGGCCATCGTGTGGTTTGCAGCCGGTATCGTGGCGCTGGTGACCGGTATCATGTGGGGCGCGCGTTCGGAGGTGTCCTTTGCCCTCGAGATCATAGCCCTGAAAGCCCTGGCGGTGCTGATTCTCGGTGGTTTCACATCCATTCCCGGGGCCATCGTCGGGGGGCTGGTCATCGGCATTGGTGAGAAACTGTTTGAAGTGTATTGGGGAGCGCTGTTCGGCAGTGGCGTGGAAGCCTGGTTTGCCTATGTACTGGCGCTGATCTTCCTGTTGTTCCGACCCCAGGGCCTCTTTGGCGAAAGGATCATTGAACGTGTGTGATTCAAATGCGCCCAGGTGCCGGATACCGAGACGACATCGCTTGACGACCCGACACATGAAACTCAACAGGATCTCCAGCGCATCCTGTCCGGGTGCAACCAGGGGAGAGCTGCATGCTGTATCGTGAAGCCGGACAATTCAAGACCAGCTATGCAGCCGATCAGGCACTGTTGCCCATATTGCAGGACCGCATCGGGCTATCGTTGATCCTGCTGGTGGCTTTTGTCGGAATACCGCTTCTGGCGACAGACTTTTTCATCGGCTCTGTCATGATCCCGTTTCTGGTGTTTTCCCTGGCTGCCATAGGTCTGAACATACTGACGGGCTATGCAGGCCAGCTTTCGCTGGGTACCGGTGCATTCATGGGGGTTGGCGCCTATGCCTGTTACAAGCTCACGACCTATTTTCCCGATATCAACATCATTCTGCTGATCCTGTTCTCCGGCGTGTTCTCGGCAGCGGCAGGTGTCCTGTTTGGATTACCCAGCCTGCGCATCAAGGGACTCTACCTGGCCATCACGACGCTGGCCGCACAGTTTTTTCTCGAATGGTGCTTTATCAGAATCGCCTGGTTATACAACTACAATGACTCAGGCGCCATCGAAGTACCGACGCGCAAGTTGCTGGATATTGCCATTACCGGCGCATCGGCAACCCCTGTCGTGCGTTACCTGGTCATCATCTCAGTGGTGACCCTGATGGCGCTGGTGGCTGCCAATGTTCTGCGCGGGCGCATCGGGCGAAGCTGGATGATGATCCGCGACATGGATATCGCGGCCGAGTTGATGGGGATTCGGCCGCTACGTGCAAAATTATCTGCCTTCGCGTTTTCCAGTTATTACTGCGGCGTGGCGGGTGCGCTGATGGTTTTCATGTGGATCGGCTCTGCCGAAGTCGAAAGCTTTGACATCAATCATTCCTTTCTCGTGCTGTTCATGGTGATCATCGGTGGCATGGGCTCCTTGCTGGGTTGTTTTCTCGGAGCTGCATTCATCTGGGTACTGCCGATCATCATTCGTGCCGTACCGCAACTGATAGGCCTGGACTTGCTGGCAGCCACCACAGAACACCTGACCAATATCATCATCGGCGTACTCATCATCTTCTTTCTGATCGTCGAGCCCCACGGTCTTGCCAGGCTCTGGCAGCTTGGCAAGGAAAAACTCAGAACCTGGCCGTTTCCCTATGCCAGCAACTAACCCACCTCCAAACGAGCTCACACGACCGGACGATACGTCCGGCCCGAGCAGGCCCGACTCATCCGCTAAGCTCCATTCGATACCCGAGAGCACCACAAGTGCATTACCTGGAAAAACCCAAGGAGAGACACACATCATGACTAACAGAACGTTTACTGCACTGGCGGCTGCGCTTGTCGTAGCCAGCTGCTGGATACCCGTAGCACAGGCTCAGGACAGTCTTTACATACCGTCGCTGACCTACCGCACCGGACCTTTTTCCGGAGGTGGAACGCCGTTTGCCGATGGTTATGCAGACTACCTGAACATGCTCAATGAGCGCGATGGCGGCATCAATGGCGTCAAGATCATCGTCGAGGAATGCGAGACGGCCTACAACTCCCAAAAGGGTGTTGAATGCTACGAGGCCACCAAGGACAAGGGTGCTTTGGCCTACAGCCCGTTATCCACCGGCATCACTCTGGCCCTTGTACCAAAGGCACCGATCGACAAGATACCCGTCTTTTCCATGGGGTACGGATTATCCGCTGCGGCCGCCGGTGAAAAATTCCCCTGGACCTTCGTTTATCCCGCCTCCTACTGGAGCCAGATGTCCTCGATTCTGAAATACATCGATGCAAATGATGGCATCAGGGGCAAGAAAATCGGCTTCATTTATCTTGATGCGGCCTATGGCCTGGAACCCATTCCGCTGCTGGATCAGCTCTCCGAATCCATGGGATTCACCGTTGCCAAATTTCCGGTAGGGGTCAAGGAGATGCAGAATCAGTCTTCGCAGTGGCTCAATGTCCGGAAGGAATCCCCCGACTGGATGATCATGTGGGGCTGGGGCGCGATGAATCCCACTGCGATCAGGGAAGCGGCGAAGATTCGCTTCCCGCTGGACAGATTCATTGGCAACTGGTGGGCAGGTTCACACAATGACCTCAAAGGTGTCGGTGAGGCAGGTAAGGGCTACCTGGCTGCCAACTTTTCCGGCCTGGGACAGGAATATCCAGCACTGCAGGATGTGCTTGCGCATGTCGTGGACAAAGGCTTGAGCAAGGTGTCTGCACGGGAGGATGTCGGTAACGTTCTGTACAACCGCGGTTTGTTCAATGCAGTCGTACTGGCCGAGGCCGTCCGCATTGCCCAGGACAGGACAGGTAAAAAAGTGATCAGCGGGGCAGATATGCGAGAGGGCCTGGAGAACATTGATCTCAGCGAGGAACGCCTGAGCGAACTGGGGCTGCCCGGTTTTACCGGTGAGCTCAAAGGTTCCTGCGCCGATCACGAAGGGGGTGGTTCCATTTTCATTCAGCAATGGAATGGCTCTGACTGGGAGAAGGTGACGGATCTGATCGCGCCAATGTCCGATATCGTGCGACCCATGCTGGAGGAGGCGGCTGAGGCCTACGTCTCCGACAAGCCAGACTGGCAGTCTCAGACCTGCAGCTAGTAGTCTGCGCAGCCAGGACTTAATTCTGCCGCGCAGACGCCTGGGAGCAGGCGGACTTATCGTGATACGCCAGATCCGGGTTTAATGCCGGATACTTGCGCCGGCCCGGAGCATTCGTGAGATGCTGACGCGTTTGATGAATGCTCCAGCCCGGTACCTGGTAATTGCTTGAACTCGTCGGAGAAGCTTCTTCGATTATGGCGAATGAGGGACCAACGGCACATGCACGATACTGAAACTTCTGTCAGCGAAATCATCCTGAGCGTGAACAATATCGAGGTCATCTATGATCACGTGATTCTCGTGCTCAAGGGAGTGTCGCTGCATGTGCCCAGGGGTGGAATCGTCGCGATTCTGGGTGCCAATGGTGCTGGCAAGACGACAACGCTCAGGGCCATCTCGAATCTGCTTCACGCCGAGCGAGGTGCCGTGACCAAAGGCAATATCGAATTCAAGGGCCAGCAGGTGCAGTCGCTCTCACCCAGCGAGCTGGTGCGGCGCGGATGTATCCAGGTGATGGAAGGTCGGCATTGCTTTGGACACCTGAGTATTGAGGAGAATCTGCTGACCGGCGCCTTCACCCGTAGAGACGGGGCAGCTGCCATTCGCCAGGACATGGAGATGGTCTACGAGTATTTCCCGCGATTGCATGAACGGCGTGCATCGCAGGCAGGTTATACCTCCGGAGGTGAGCAGCAGATGTGTGCCATTGGCCGAGCGCTGATGTCGCGTCCATCCATGATTCTGCTCGATGAACCGTCCATGGGACTTGCACCACAGCTGGTTGAGGAAATTTTCGATATCGTCCGGCAGCTCAATCATGACATGGGAGTGTCGTTTCTGCTGGCCGAGCAGAACACCAATATCGCGCTTAACTACGCAACTTATGGCTACATCCTCGAATCGGGCCGGGTCGTGATGGATGGCACCGGGGATACCCTGCGCGAAAACGTGGACGTCAAGGAATTCTACCTGGGTACCGGGGGCGAGGGACGTCGCAGCTTCAAGAATGTGAAACACTACAAGCGTCGCAAGCGATGGCTGGCCTGACGCGGACTGCTCAAGAGACGTCGTATACTTTCAGCGGATGGTCGGCCCGGCAACTCCAATGTTCGTAGTCAATCTCTGCCACGGTAACACCTGAACTGATGTTTGATGACCTGGACACTCAATTGGCCGAAATACGTGAAGCCCGGTTGTTTACCGATCTTGCGCAGAGGCTGCCGCAATGCGTGCAACGCTGCGAAGGGCTGGCGCGACATCTTGCGGGATGCGAGTTTGAGTCGATCATCGATCGTGCGGCACTGCAACGGATGCCTGTATTGCGCAAGAGCGATCTCATGGAGGCACAGCAGCGTCATCCACCGTTCGGTGGGTTCGTGGATGAGAATGCACTGCATGGACAGCGTGTCTTCATGTCGCCCGGTCCGGTCTGGGAACCACAGCTTCCCGGTATCGATCCCTGGGCCGGAGCTCGCGCTCTACATGCTGCCGGTCTCAGGCGCGGTCATCGCGTGCACAATGCGTTCTCCTACCACCTGACGCCCGGTGGCCTGATACTGGATGAGGCTGCCCGGTCATTGGGCTGTGTCGTGTTCCCTGCAGGATCCGGGGGTACGGAGTCCCAGGTCCAGGCCTTGAGGCAATTCGCCAGTGAGGTGTATGTCGGCACACCGGATTACCTGCAGACACTGCTCGATCATGCCCATGAAGACCATCTGCCGTTGGCCAGTCTTGAACGTGCGATGGTATCGGGTGGCGCACTTTACCCTGCCATGCGCCGCAGATATGAACAGCAGGGTATTCATGTGCAGCAGTGCTATGCCACGGCAGACCTGGGGGTCATTGCCTACGAGACGGCTACCGATGACCAGGTTCACCCGGGAATGGTGGTCAATGAAGGCCTGATCGTCGAAATCGTGGTGCCCGGTACTTCGCGAGCTGTCGCGCCGGGCGAGGTGGGCGAGCTGCTCGTTACCCGTCTGCATCCTGTCTATCCGCTGCTGCGCTTCGCCACGGGAGATCTGTCTGCAGAGATACTCGAACCAAGCCCCTGTGGCAGAACCCAGCGACGGTTGCGCGGCTGGATGGGACGCGCAGATCAGCGCATCAAGGTGCGCGGCATGTTTGTAGATCCGGTGCAGTTGCGCATACTGCCCGAGGAACATCCTGACGTGACGCGCTGGCGCCTGGTGGTGACGCGTCAGGGTGATCGGGATGTCATGACCCTGTCCGTCACGCTCGTGGATTCAGGGATCCCCCGGAGCCGTGAACGGCTGAGCGCCGTGACCGGTCAGCTTGAAGACACCCTGAAGCGAGCCACCAACCTCAGTGGCGACGTGCTCGTCGTCGATACGCTGCCGGACGACGGTGTCGTGGTGGATGACCAACGCAAAATTGAGACTGGCTGATGAGCGATAGTGAACAGCGTACTCGCGCCAGGGATATCGACCGGGATAAGACGCCTGCTTCCCTGCGAACGATTGCCATGCCGGCCGACACCAACCCCAACGGCGACATATTTGGCGGCTGGATTCTCTCGCAAATGGATCTGGCCGGCGGTACGCATGCCTTCTATGTGGCGCAGGGCAGGGTAGCCACCGTTGCAGTGACCGGCATGAAATTCTACAAGCCAGTGAATGTCGGTGACGAGGTCAGTTGTTACTGTGCCACGCATGTCATCGGTAATACCTCTGTCACCGTGCACGTCGAGACCTGGGTCCGGCGCAGGCGGCTGGCGGTTGAAGAACAGGTGACCGAAGGACTGTTCACGTTCGTAGCCATCGACAGCCATGGAAAGCCACGGCCGATAGGGGAACCTGAGGGGGATTTCGATGCCCCCGGGTACGATCAAGGTACTTGCGGTCCGCAAGATGCCCGCGGACAGTCGAAACGTTGAGTCTACGACCATGAACAGTGATGCATACAGTTGGAAGCCCAGCGCGGAACGGGCTGCAGCCACACAGATGGAAGATTTTCGCCGACACCTCAATCGGACGCTGTCACTCGATCTGCCCGATTATGCTGCCTTGCATGCCTGGTCAGTACGCGAGGCAGAAACGTTCTGGTGTGAAGTCTGGGATTACGCCGGCATCGTGGCGCAGACCCGGGGTTCCCGGGTGCTGGACAATCCCGAGGCCATGCCGGGTGCGCGGTGGTTCCCCGGGGCAAGACTCAATTTTGCCGAGAATCTGCTGCGTGATTCTGCGCCGGGAGATACTGGTGTCGATACGCTGGCCATACGGTTTCAAGGGGAGCAGGGTGACCCACGTGACCTGAGTCGTGGTCAGTTGTATGGGCAGGTACGGGCGGTGGCTCGCGCATTACGCTCAGCCGGTGTGCAGGCCGGCGACCGTGTGGCGGGTTTCCTGCCAAACATTCCCGAGGCAGTGGTGGCCATGCTGGCCAGCAGCAGTATCGGTGCAGTCTGGTCGTCCTGCTCACCGGATTTCGGTATCAATGGAGTGCGCGATCGATTCGGGCAGATAGAGCCCCGTGTCCTGTTTACAGCGGATGGCTACCGCTATGCCGGCAGGCAACACGATTCCCTCGCAGTAGTCAGTGAGCTGGCAGGGTCGCTTCCCGATCTGCGCGCTATCGTGATCGTGCCGTTCATCGATTCCGGTTCGCGACTCACCGGGGAGGCGGCTGGACTCGCGGTACCCTATGGCCGATGGCTCGAGGAGGATGCATCGATCGTCGCCGAGGCGGCCAGTGCGGCAGCTGCCGATGCGCTGGAATCCGCTGCGCATTCCAGTGAGGAGCTGATCGACTTTGCACCCCTGCCGTTCGATCACCCGCTGTACATCATGTTCAGTTCCGGTACCACGGGAAAGCCTAAGTGTATCGTTCACGGAGCCGGTGGTACCTTGCTGCAGCACGTCAAGGAGCATCTGCTGCATACCGATGTCAGAGCAGGTGACCGGCTGTTCTTCTTTACCACCTGTGGCTGGATGATGTGGAACTGGCTGGTCTCGGCACTGGCCACCAGGGCAACAGTGCTGCTCTTCGATGGGTCGCCTTTTCATCCCGATGGCAACACCTTGTTCGACTATGCACAGTCCGCGGGCATGACCCACTTCGGCACCTCTGCAAAGTTCATCGATGCGTGCAACAAGGCTGGATTGTCGCCGCGCCATACTCATGATCTAACCGAGCTTCGTAGCATGTTGTCCACCGGGTCACCGCTCGTGCCGGAGAGTTTTGACTATGTCTATGAGCATGTATCAACGGATATCTGCCTGTCATCCATGTCCGGGGGTACCGACATACTCTCGTGCTTTGCACTCGGTAATCCGGCAATGGCCGTCTATCGTGGCGAGCTGCAGTGCAGGGGCCTGGGTATGGATGTTCAGGTATATGGCGATGATGGCAAGCCCGTTGCCGTTGGCGAAAAGGGCGAGCTGGTCTGCGTCCGGCCGTTTCCTTCCATGCCGATAGGCTTTTTCGGCGACGACGATGGCAGCCGGTATCACGCGGCGTATTTCGACAGGTTCGAAAACATCTGGTGTCATGGTGATTATGTGGCAGAAACCACAACCGGTGGGCTTGTCATTTACGGAAGATCCGATGCCGTGCTCAATCCTGGAGGAGTGCGCATCGGCACGGCCGAGATATATCGTCAGGTGGAGTCATTCGATGAGATAGTCGAGTCGCTGGTTATCGGCCAGCAATGGCAGGGTGATGTCAGGGTTGTATTGTTCGTTTGTCTTCGCGAGGGCCTCCAGCTGGACGATGCCCTCAGGGAACGTATCAAGTTGCACATTCGCCAGCAGACCACGCCACGGCATGTACCGGCGCGGATCGTTCAGGTAACTGACATTCCCCGTACTCGTAGCGGAAAAATTGTCGAGCTCGCCGTACGTAAAGTGGTTCATGGCCAACAGGTTGACAACATCGAGGCGCTGGCCAATCCCCAGGCACTGGCGTTATTCGAGAATCTGCCTGAGCTGACCGAATGAGTAATGAGGCAGCACTCGACTCGATTCTCGGCGCCATTGCCGGCCAGCGCCTGCCGCCTGTCCACAGCTGGCAGCCACAGGTGACGCAGTATATCGACATCCGTATCGCACGAGATGGACAATGGTTCCACGAAGGCTCACCCATCGGGCGACCGGCCATGGTAAAGCTGTTTTCAAGCGTTCTGCGAGTGGATGATGACGGGGAAACCTACCTGGTCACGCCACAACTGCGACTGCGCATAGAGGTGGAAGATGCACCATTTACGGCCGTGCTGATGGAACAGCATGGAAGTCCGGAGGCACCGGTGCTCGTCTTCACCACGAACGTGGGTGACAGGGTCATTGCAGACAGGCGGCATCCGGTACATGTTCGCTATGCCACGCCCGATGCCGATCCTGCACCCTATCTGCTCGTCCGTGACCGGCTCGAAGCACTGATCAGTCGCAGCGTGTACTACCAGCTGGCAGATCTGGCCGAAGAGCGCGACGGCGTCCTGGGAGTAGTATCGGCAGAGTGTTTCATGCCGCTGGGATTCATCCCTGAAGTGAAGGCTGCAGGCATATGACTACCGCGGAGGTCCGACAGGAGTACGCCGGCATGACCGGTCGGGAAAGCGTGTTGTTGTCGGCAGTGGGCATGACGATCTGGCGTGGAGACAATCTTCTGGTGGATGCAGTGGACGTGCAGGTGCAGCGCGGCGGGGTCGTACAGATTCAGGGCAGCAATGGCAGCGGCAAGACTACCTTGCTCAGGTCACTGATTGGTCTGGCGGAATTCGATGAAGGTGAGATTTCCTGGTGTGGCAGGCCTTTCAGGCAGGTGCGGGACGAACTGTACGCGGCGCTGGTGTACCTGGGACACAAAGCAGGTATCTCCGGCGGACTGACACCATTTGAAAACCTCAGGGCCCTGTGCCCCGAGCTCAACTCAAAAAGCGTTCATGTCCCTGAGGTGCGTCGTCGGGTGGCCGTCGTGTTGGATGAGCTGGGTATAGGTGACCGTATCGATCTGCCGAGCGCAGCGTTGTCGGCCGGTCAGCAACGGCGGATTTCACTGGCGCGACTCAGGCTGCAGGAGGCGCTGTTGTGGGTACTCGATGAACCCCTGACATCGCTGGATGCTGATGGCTATGCCTGGGTCAGGGACGAAATCAGACGCCACGTGGCCCGTGGTGGTGGTGTGCTGTTCACGACCCACCAGCCTCTGGACTTCGGCGGCGACCCGGCAGTGCAGACCATAGCGCTGTCAGACAATGACTGACAGGGTCACAGACACTTTCGTGTCGACGTCATCGCGTGTGTCGGCAGGTATTCCGGCGATCTTCATGCGGGTGTTCAGCCGTGACCTGACGCTGGCCATACGCTCGACCGGGCAATGGCTGAACCCGGTGCTGTTCTTCCTGATCGTCGTGACCCTGTTCCCGCTGGGCATTGGTCCGGGACCGGATACGCTTGCCAGAATTGCCCCCGGTGTGCTGTGGGTCAGCGCCTTGCTGTCCATGATGTTGTCACTGGATGCGCTGTTTTCCAATGATTTCCGCGATGGCACACTGGAGCAGATGGCGCTCAGTGGCCATCCACTGAGCGTCGTCGTGGTTGGCAAGGTGCTGGCACACTGGACAACCAGTGGCTTGCCGCTGGTGCTGCTGTCACCACTTCTCGGGCTGCTGATGCAGTTGCCTGCGGTAGCCTTTCCTGTGCTGCTTCTCAGTTTGCTGATGGGCACCTTGAGCCTGAGCTTCATCGGTGCCATCGGAGCAGCCCTGATCGTCAGTGTGAACCAAGGCGGAGTCCTGCTGTCCCTGTTGGTATTGCCCTTGACGGTACCGGTTCTGGTATTCGGCAGCGGTGCGGTAAGCTCGGCCAGCATGGGGCTCGAGACATCAGCACAGTTGTCGATGTTGATGGCCATCGTCTTTCTGACGGTGTCGCTGGCACCGCTGGCCATAGCCGGGGCTCTGCGAGTCGGCGTGGCTGCAGGGCGCTGAGCATCGCCCGTAATAAGGCTGTAACGCGCAGGCCTGGCCGACACAGGAGTCTACGGATTGATGTCGATCAAATACTTGCCCCGAGTGCAGCGCACCGGTGGCCCGGGCGAGGCTTCACAGCGTAAATGGGGATAAACTACACCGGCTCGAGCACAGGAAAACTCTAACTTGTTTCAGTGGATTCATCGATTTGGTTCATCGCCGTTCATGTACCGGCTGTCGGGACGTCTGGC